>JAJYGZ010000189.1 GCA_021790495.1 Actinomycetes bacterium | reverse complement strand
TCTTTACCCTTTATCTTGGCAAGCTTAACTGCTAATACCGCGACACAAATCGTGGTGCCAACAGCCAGAACGCGAAGTCCAACCATAGTTACAAATGCGTCGTGCTTGGTTATCACCGCCATCAAACCCGAAAGCCACAAGAAGATCGGCCCATAGGGAGCTGGTGCGTTGCCCCAGAACGGGTCCACCGTATTTAAATATGGCGTAGCTCCAAGAATGTTGGGGCCGTAGAGATAGGGGGAAATATGCCGGGACACCATCTCGCCGATAGCGGCATAGCTATAGACGTCACGAGAATAAAGCGGACCGGCAAGCAAAAGAGGCGCGAACCAGGCGATCCCAATTCGGACCAGGTCACGAATCGAGTACTGCCCGGCTCTGGTTGATCGGACCAGCTCGAACCAAGCCCCGAGGCCTAGCGAAAATCCAAGATAAAACAGAAACTGCTCGGGGAGTCCCGAGAGAAAGTTGAGCGTACCAAAGCCACCGGGTATGCCCAAGAACCATGAGCCGGGGATCTTGGAGGTAATAGAAGAAGTTGGTGCCAACGATGACACCACGATCAGAACCGAACTCACGATTCCAGCGCCCATTAAGACGCGACGAGATGGCAACTCACCATGCAGCAAGCGCATTGGCAAGCTTTCGTCTTTTTGGCTATCGGTGGTCACAAGAAGATTCAAACAAGTATCCCGAAAATTGGATTTCGCTAAATTCTACTCCATAAGGTTAGCCTTCATTCCTGGCCCGCAAATGAGGTCTTAGTCTCGCCTCAGCTTGGGAACGCCAACCCGACGATCCTCATCCTCGACTAGCTCCCAAAGGTCGCAACACGCGAACTGGCGTCGGCGATTTGGGCGATGCCTTTGGGCTCAAAACACGGGGCCAACAGGGCGAATGGAGGGCAAACCGAGACTTCGTGCGCGGAGCGGGCGGGGTAGGATTCGAACCTGCGTAGGCGTAACCGGCAGACTTAGAATCCCCTGAGAAGGGTGTTGCCGTGTGCCAACCGAGTCCGAGGAGGGCCTTTGAACAGGGGTTTTCTGGCTCCGGTGCCCGGTCGGCGGTGGTCCATGACGGTTGGCTCCAAAGCCTATGTTTTCGGTCGGTTTGCCGACCTTCGTTGCGGAGAATCAGCTCGCCGAGTCACCGCCAGCGTCTTGCCGCTCTCGACGCGGACCGTGGTCGCATTCTCGGGCTGGCCCATCGGCAGCACCAGAGTGACGCCCGGCATCTTATTGATCCCTTGGTAGTCGGCGTAGACCTGCTTTTGCTCCCCCTCGGGCAGCGCGCGGCCTGCCGCTCCTGCGCGTCGCCCTGATAGATCACCATGACGTACGTAATCGCCTCCTCCTCGCCACTATCGGACCGGTCGTAGAAAGACGAACGGCGAGTCACGAAGTCGACACCTCGCGACCGGAAATCTTGACCTCCCCGTACTTGAGCTTATCTTCGGTGGACTCCGTGCGTGGTCGGGCGGGGAGGAAGAGTCCGGCCATGATCGCACCGGCGACGACGACACCGCCGGCCACGACACAGCCCCCGTGGAAGCTGTGCAGAAAGGCATCGCTCGCGCTGTTCGCCAACGCACTCCCCGCGTGGGCGAGGCCATCCTTGGCAAGGAGACGCGACGCGACGAGCGCCGCGCCAAGCGAGGCTTTCGCCGCGGATGTGGCCTGTGCCGGGAGATGGGCGGGCGCCGTCGCAGCGAGTCGGCTTGAGTAGAGGGAGGCGGCGGCGCTGCCGACCACCGCCACGCCGAGGGTCCCACCGAACAGGCGGGTGGCGTCGTTTACGGCCGAGCCGACGCCGGCCTTGGTCCTCGGGACCGCACCCATGATTGCCTCGGTCGCCGGAGCACTGGTAAGTCCCATGCCGGTGCCAAGAAAGAGCATCTGAAGCGCGATCGTCGTATAGGAGGTGAACACGGAGACCGTGGCGGTCCACAAAATGCCCGTCGCAAAGAAAAGTAGCCCGCTCGCTACGACAACCTTGTTGCCGATGCGCACGGCGAGCTTGGTGCCGACGACCGAGGCCACGGCAACGGCGGCCGCGACCGGGAGCAGGCGGACGCCGGTCGAGAGCGGGCTGAAGGTCTTGATGAACTGGAGGTACTGGGTGACGAGGAAGATGAACCCCTGAAGGGCGAAGAACGAGATCGCCACCGACCCGCTGGCCGCGCTGAAGCGCCGATTGCAGAACAGCCCCACGTCCAACATAGGGTGCTCGGACCGTCGCTCGACGAGGACGAATACAGCGAGGGAGACCACGCCGCTCGCCATAGTCGAGATCGCAGCTGCCGAGCCCCACCCCCAGTCGGGGGCCTCGATGACGCCGAGGATAAGGACGCCCATGGCGGCCGAGGAGAGCAAGAATCCCCGCCAGTCGATCGGCGGCGTCCGCGGGTCGCGAGAGGTGGGCGCACACCAGGCGACAAGCAATGCGATGACGGCGGCCGCCGCGGCCATGAAAGCGAAGATGCTTCCCCAGAAGAAACGCTCCAGCAGCCAGCCGCCCGCGATGGGCCCGGTGGCGATCCCGACGCCGGTTGTCGCGCCCCACAGCCCGATCGCCTTAGCCCGCTCGCCGCGCTCGGTGAAGACATTCACGAGCAGCGACAAGGTGGACGGGAACATCAGTGCTGCGCCGAGACCCATCACCGCCCGCGCCGCAATGAGCTCGAGCGTCGTGTCCACGAGCGCACCCGCAAGGCTGCCGGACGCGAAGACCATTAGACCGACGAGCAGGGTGCCCTTCCGGCCTAATCGGTCGCTCAGACTGCCCGCGGCGAGCACAAGAGCCGCGAAGACCAGGTTGTAGGCGTCGACCACCCACTGCAGCTGGGTAGTGGTGGCGCCGAGGGCGCGGACCAGGGTGGGGAGCGCGACGTTCACGATCGTCACGTCGACGCTGATGATGAAGGCGCTCAGGCAAAGCGCCACGACGATGGCGAGGCGCCGCCGGCTGGTGAACTGAGTCTCCATATTGCTCTGCTCCCGTCGAGAGGGCCGGCTCCCGTCGAGACGGCCGTTAAATAGATACTATCATAAAGCTACTAGTTGTCAACCAGTAGAAATTCGATACACTGTGAATATGGTGAGGAACCCTCGGCACTACGGGCACTTCTGCATGCTGGCCAAAGCCCTCGAACACGTCGGCGACCGGTGGGTGCTGCTCGTCGTCCGCGACCTAGCCGCCGAGCCAAGACGCTTTACGGACCTGCAGGAGCGCCTCGGCGGCATCACCGCGAAAACCCTCTCGATGCGACTGCGAGAGCTCGAGGCGGACGGACTCGTCGCCGTCGATCGAGTGCCTGGCCGCCGCGAGGTCTGGTACTCTCTGACCGAAGCCGGCGCCGACCTCGAGCCGGTCATCGACGACCTCGTCTACTGGGGCCTCCGCCACGCGCTCGAACGGCCCGAGCCCGGAGAGCCTGCCCATCCGGAGCACCTGCTGCTAGCGCTGCGGATCCTCCTCGAGCGAGAGCGCATCTTCGTCGAGGGAGCTGACTGGGTGCTCCGGCTGCTCGACGACGGAGCCTACACCCTTTCGGGGACGAGCGACGGATGGTCCGTTGTCCAAGGCGCCAGCGACCACCCGCAGGTGACAATCACGACGACGAAGACCGACTGGGCCGAGTACCTGGCGGACCGGAGAGAGCCACAGGCCCAAGTGGCAGGTCGCGTGCGCGTCGAGGGGTCTCCCGAAGCCGTGGCGAAGTTCAAGGACGTCATCGCGGCGTTCCCCTTCGGGCGGGCGGGCGGCGCAATTTGAGCTCGATAGCGGACTTGTCTGCTGCGATACGCGCGCCCTCGCCGTGGTGCTCGTTGGGGCTGGGGAGCTCCCATCCCCGGCGCTCAGCGTCGTTGCCTCCGTCTGGAAGGTCTCAACAAGGTTGACCCAGCCAACCGCGTGGCCGATTGCAAGACGTTTCAGAGTGATGGCGGACTGGATATCACGGCTAGGCAAAACAAGCCCAGCCACAGCCGGATTGGCAATGCTGGAGCGTCTTTGGCCAACTTCGAAACGTAGCGATACCTGCCAGGTACGGGATCGCGACCGGCGCCGACATCAAGCTTCCAATCCCCTGGTCGTATCTCTTTTTTCGGCCATTCACGACTAGCAATTATGGACTGATTACGCAGCCGTCAAATCCCGTCTCCAAAACTGCATAATGCCTGGTGGGCCGGGTAGGATTCGAACCTACGTAGGCGTAACCGGCAGATTTACAGTCTGCTCCCTTTGGCCACTCGGGCACCGACCCACGATGTTTGGAATATCCTATATGAGCGTGCCAACATTCGATGTCGTATCAGAAGTAAACCTCCAGGAAGTACGCAACGCCGTCGACCAAGCAAACCGCGAGGCCTCGACGCGCTTCGACTTCAAGGACACCGACTCGCACATCGAATTCTCCGAGTCCGAATTGAAGCTGGAATCCTCTTCCGAGGACCGCCTTCGCGCCCTTGTGGTGGTTCTGGAGGAGAAACTCGTCAAGCGTGGAGTCTCGCTTAAAGCGCTGGACCGAGGACCAGTTGTGGAGGGTTCGCGCGGTTCGGCACGCCAGGTCTTCAAACTCGTTGCCGGCATCTCCACCGAAAAAGCCAAGGCAATAAATAAAGTCATCAAGGAACTCAACCTAAAGGGAGTTTCGGGATCCATCCAAGGCGACACGCTCAGGGTCTCGGGAAAAAAGCGCGACGACCTGCAAGCGACGATCCAAAAACTCAAGGAGTCGGATTTCGACATTCCGCTGCAGTTCAATAACTTTCGGGATTAAAATCCAGCAACTAGTAGTACCCGGAATGCAGGTAGACGCAAGGAACGCCTTGGGCCTTGAGCATTGTGACGTTGCGGGGATCGTCTTCGAACGAAATCTTGGGTTCCAGACCTTTCGCCCGAAGCTTGGCGATCTCGCAACGCTTGAAAGTCCGAGCCGCCGAGTAGTCCCCCCAATTGCGCATCACCAAAAGATCCCAGCGAAGTTCGTGGCGGCCAATCCAATTAAGCGTCTTTTCTCGCACCGAGAGCGGGCGCCCAGTCAACAACACCACCGAGCAACTCGGTTCGATGACCGATAGCAGCGCGGCGGCATCGTCGATAAGCGGATCCTCGTCACAAGCGCCAAAAAAGGCCTCCCAGTCAGGTCGGGAGCGCCGTATAAAGTGTTGACGCGCCGAGGCGTCCGAGAGAACGCCGTCGACGTCAAAGATTACGACATCGCGGCTCAACTCCGTAACGCCGCGATACGTCCAGTTCGAAAAGTCCTGACCCAGGCTTTGTGGCTGTAGCACCGCGGTCCGATCTGCCTGGGAGTGTCCACCCGACACCCCTCTCATTCGATTAGCTTATATTTGTCGTCCCATAGTGCGGAAATTTGTCGTGGATACACACTCTTTGGAAACAGGAGAATTCGAAACCGCTTGTGACCTAGCTCTCGGGGTTGATGGCGAAACGCCCACCTCCCAGCGCAACTGCCCGGCTCGGGAATCGGTCTCCGTCCCGATCGGCCACCGGGTTATCGTCGCTTCCGATATCTTTGTCGGACGATTTGAGCCCGAACGACGGCGCGAAGTCGTCAAGTTCACCAAGTATCTCCGTACCGTCGATGGTCCCGGGATTGTCGTGTTCGCGGGAAACTTATTCGACCTGCTCTTTTCGCAAACGGAGCGCAGCCTAAGCGACTTGATTCGAGGACACATGGAGTTCTTCGAGGAAATCTACCGGCTGATCAAGCTGCGCGGATTCTCCTTGTATCTGATCCCGGGATCTCGCGACCACGACCTTGCCTGGAACGCACAGATGCAGGATGAACTCGCCTCTCTTCTGGGTGCGAGAATCGCGCTCGAGGTCAGCTTGGAAATTGAGAGCGCCCTTGGCACCGGCCGAGTCGAGATCATATCGGGGCGCGATTTTGAAGCGCGCAGCGCGCCGCGAGACCCCTATGCGCGGGCGGATACCCCGTGGGTTTCGCATCTCGTCGGTGAGATCGCGCCGTCGGTCGCGTCGCGTGCAAAATGGCTATCTGGCATGGACCTCGTGGACGACCCGACCGCGATGTCAAGATTCATTGCTTCGCGGGTATTTTACCGCAAGGCGATGCGCTACTTGCCGTGGCTTGCCGCTCCCATATTTCTCGCCTTTTTTCTCAAGCTGCCGCTCATCTTCGCCATTCCCGTCCTGGGACATTTCAAACATAGATTCTTTCGAGTTGCGCCGTTCATCCAGGCTGCTGGGGCAGCGACCATCCTTGATGCCATACTGGTCCTGGCTCTCGCCACCTGGATAGCCCGGAGAGCCTATATCGGATTGATAGAAAGCCCTCCACCATCAGATTCCGCTGCCCCCAATCCCAACATCGGAGCGCGAATCGCGGCGACGGAGGAATTGACTCGGGGCGCGGTGGGGTTCATTTCAGGAAATAGCCTCAACGCCGAGTTGAGCGATCTTAGTGAGGGGTTCTTCTGCGCCACCGGCGCCATCGCGCTGACCTATCGCGAAAAGCGCGCTCGCCTGGGCCTTCCGGCAGTGTTCCAACCCGTGATGCAATGCACCTGGGTCGAGATACAGCCGGGCGCAAAGATCAGAGTCAGGCTCTACTCCCAAAGCGAAGAGAAGCGCCTGGGAAGCGCCATGGAGCGCCTGGTGACCGTCGGGCTCGGTGACGATGCCGCGGGGTTGCGAATTCTTGCCTCGTATCCCGGCGGCGAAAACTACGCCCGGACAGACGACCGCGCCCTCAACCACAACCGTCCCCGCCGCATCGCCGCGGCGGCGGTCTTTTTCATCGGGCTAGTCGACTTGATTTCCGCGCTAACCCCGCCGCTGAGAAGCCGCCTGGCCATTTTGACCGAATTCTTGCCGATCGCGGTCAGCGAAACTGCCAACGCCCTGACAGCGATGGAGGCGGTGGGGCTACTCGCGCTCTCGAGCGGTCTACGAAGAGGGCAAAGAATCGCTTACTACCTGACCTTGGCGCTCTCTGTGGCGCTGATGGTAACGAACCTGCTCAAGGGCGGGGACTTTGAGGAGTCGGCGCTGCTGGTAGCACTCGTAGTCTTCTTGCTCGCTTCGCGCCAAGCATTCTCGGCCCCGTCGAACAGAACTCCGCTCGCGAAGGGGCTGCTTCGCATCCCGCTTGGATGGGTCTTGATCATGATCGCTGGGATCGTCACACTGCGGATTGACCTGCTGGTGTTCCAAAAGCACTATCCCCTTGGTGCGGTGGCCGGCGTTCAGGCGGTAGTCGAACGAATGATCGGAGTTACCTCGATCGCGCTTCCCCACGGTATCGATATCTTTCTCTCCCCTGCACTGGGATACTCTTCTCTGCTCCTCTTCGCTCTGCTGCTATTTCAAGCATTCAGGCCAGTCGTCCAAGCACGAGTCACTCGCCTTCACCTTCCTGGGCGACCCGTCTTGACCCCCGATGAGATCGTTGGGAAGTACTCGTCCTCCACCCTCGACTATTTCGCGCTTCGCGACGACAAACAGTACTTCACGGCCTACAACACTCTTGTGGCCTACGCGGTAATCGGCACAGTCGCCGTGGTATCTCCAGATCCAATTGGGCCCGAGGCCACCTCAACCCAAGCGTGGCGCGAGTTCAAGCACTTTGCGTACGCCAACGGCTGGTCGATCTGCGTGCTGGGAGCGGGAGATAAATGGCTTCCCACATACGCTGCCGACGGCTTTCACACGATGTATGTCGGCGACGAAGCAGTGGTTCCGATAAAGGACTTCAGTCTCGATGGAAAGCGCAACAAGAGCCTTCGCCAAGCGGCAAACCGGATGCGCAACTACGGCTATCGCATGGAGTTCCACGATCCCACTCAGCTCAGCGAACCGCTTCGATCTGAGCTCCTCAATCTCCTTGTAAAGAGTCGAAAAGGCGGAGTAGAACGCGGCTTTTCCATGACGCTGGGTAGATTTTTGGATTCCCGTGACCACGGCCTGCTTCTAAGCGTCTGCTTCGGACCCGACGCTTCGGTAGTTGGTTTCTGCCAATGGGTGCCTGCACCAGGAATCAACGGCTATTCGCTCGACCTCATGCGGCGCGATATCGGACAGCACCCGAACGGTCTCACCGATCTCATGGTCGTCTCCACCATCGAACACATAAGGGACATGGGGATGGCTGGACTCAGCCTCAACTTCGCGACGATGCGCGCGGTTATCGCGGGCGAAGGAGAAGAGAATCTCCAGACGAGACTCGAGCGGTGGTTCTTGAAACGAATTTCTGACACCATGCAGATAGAGAGCCTTTGGCGATTCAACTCCAAGTTCAATCCCACCTGGCTGCCTCGATATTTGGTTTTTGACTCCCCAGAGAATCTCCCTCAAGTAGCTGTGGCCATCGCCAAGGCAGAGTCCTTCTGGGAAATTCCAGTTATCGGCAAGTTCTTGGTTCCCAAGGGGTAGCCCATACCTATCGCGGGGCTTGAGTTGATTACGCTACGGCGGATGCGCCATGGTCCGAAACGGAACGGGAAATGGCCAACGGCGTTAGCAAGCGGGCAGGAGCCGCGCCTTTGGATCGGACCTTAGCGCGATTTGCAAACCCTAGAAGAGGACCTTTGCCACATCTGCCATATGCAGAATCAAGTTGGGGAATACCCCGAAGACTACGGTGAAACCGAGGCCAATGCCTACGACGACTTGGGCCTCGAGCGGCATCGTCACCTTGGTAAGGGTTTGAGTTGCTTGCGGCGCTTCGCTCTCGCGTAGAGAGGCGACGCTCCCATCAGAAAGCACCACCTCGCGAAGTGCGAACATAGACCTACGCCGAGAAGTGCGCGAATAAGCCACCGTCACGACGCGCAGGTAAAAGAAGGTCGCAACGACGGCCGAGAGCATCGCAATGATCGCCAGCGCATAAGAGTGCGCGTCCACCGCGGCCGATACCACGGAGAATTTGGCTAAAAGTCCGGTGGTCAGCGGAGCTCCGGCTTGAGCGACGAGAAGCACTGCCAAAAAGAAGGCGATTGCGGGATTGCGCGACGCCAATCCCCGCAGCTTCTCTATCGGCACGCTTCCCGTCTCGCGGTCTTCGAAGGCGTTGACGATCGCAAAGGTCGCGACGATCATAAACGAGTAGGCAATCAAGTAATACAGCGCCGCAGAGGCGCCCTTGGCCGTAGCCGCCTCAACTCCGAGAAGTACGAACCCGGCGTGATTTATCGAAGAGTAGGCCAGCATCCGCTTCAGGTCAGTTTGCACCACAGCCAGGACCGCGCCCACTACCAGACTGAGCACCGCGAGGCTCCAGATAATC
>JAJYGZ010000079.1 GCA_021790495.1 Actinomycetes bacterium | reverse complement strand
TACCTCCAGTGTCCCGCGCACAAAGCTGCAGGCACTGTCTACAAGCTAGCAAAACTATCGCGCAAGGGAGGCGGTTCCGATATGAAAGCGGACTCTCCGATCCCTGAGCCGATTTGCCTCAGCGACCCGCGGGCACATTTCAGGCCGAGGCGGCGTCATCCTCGATGGGCGTCATCATCCGCTCCAAATGGTTCCAACGGCACTTCAAACACACCTCTACCTCATATACCTTGGTTTGAGTACTCAGCTGAACCAGCTTGGCCATTTCTTTGGCGCTCGAGAGGCAGCGCCCATGCGCTGGGAGCTTTGGACCAAAGGCATACATTACGCTAACCAGGCTGTCCGCCTCGCATACCGGGCACGCGTCCCCCTTTGCCTCGCCAAGATTGCGAGCTGCGCGCATCAGTTCGGGCTGCGCATCACAAAGCTCAGCTCGCGCAATGCGCCCGCGACGAAATTCGCGCAGCAGGGCACGCCGAGCCAGCGCAAACTCTACGCTGCGTTCCTGTCCCCGCCAAATTGATTCGCCCTCAACAAAAGTTGCCAATGTGATCTAGATGCTATCTAGTACCAGCGCTCATCCCTCGCACCGAGTCCGAAAGGGCCCGTCTCCTCGGGGATGCCCGGTACGATTTCGCCGACTTGACGCTATCGTATAGAGTGCAGCCGTTGTCCGATATATCACAACGATATATCAAATAAGTATCCCAAGGTGGGGGTGAGTATGAAAAAAGGACCGTCGCAAATGCTAGAGCTAGCGGTATTAGCGCTGCTCAAGCAAGGAGAG
The DNA here is from genome assembly GCA_021790495.1 of Actinomycetes bacterium. GTDB lineage: Bacteria > Actinomycetota > Acidimicrobiia > Acidimicrobiales > Acidimicrobiaceae > Acidithrix. The sequence continues at coordinate 8,646 of JAJYGZ010000079.1, read as the reverse complement.
CTACACGGCTACCAGATTCGTAAAAGTTTAGCGGAGATGGCAGGGCCGCTTTTTCAATTCTCTTTCGGCTCCCTCTATCCGGCACTCGGAAGGCTCGAGGAGCGCGGTGCCGTGGCATCCTACCTCGACTCGGGATCCAATTTCATAGCCGCGACCGGCTCGCTCACCGGTGACCTCGCTCTCTCCTCAGAGAGGGCCGAGCGTTCCGGACTTTTTGGCCAAAGCGATCGGTCAGGCAGAACGCGCCGCGTCTATCGCATCACCGACGTCGGGGAAAAACTCTGCGAAGGTCTGCTCGAAAGCGCGCCGCTGGAGTCCGAAGCCGACTATCTGGCATGGCTCTATCTCGCGGACGCCGCCCGCGGCGATCTTGTCGCGCAAAGAACTCGTGAGCATCTTGCGATTCTCGAAGCTAAGCGCCGAACCAAAACGCGTCTGGCCGAGGCTTCGGCTACCAAGACCGGAATGAAGGCGGAGATACATAAACGCCTTACCGATCTCCTCGAATCCGAGATCGGCTTCGTCAAAATAGTCATGAACCAACTCGACGAAAAACACCTCGATGGCAGCGCGGCGAAATGAACCGCATCGAAACATAGCAAATTAAGAATCTCGCGCTGAATCCCACGGGTTCGTTCGAGCAGTTCCGCATAGAAATCTAAGAAATTGAAGGGAAGACAAATGGGAGAAAAGGTACGGGTAGCGATCGCTGGAATTGGAAACTGCGCGAACTCGCTGATCCAAGGCGTTGAGTACTACCGGAATGCCGATTCTGGCGAGCAAGTACCTGGCCTTATGCACGTTCTGCTTGGCCAATACCACGTCGGCGACATCGAGTTCGTAGCGGCTTTCGACGTTGACGCGACCAAAGTAGGCGCGGATCTCTCAAAGGCAATTTGGGCTGGTCAGAACAATACCATCAAGTTTTCCGAAGTTCCCGAGCTCGGAATCACTGTTCTGCGGGGCCCGACGCTGGATGGGCTGGGCAAGTACTATCGCGCCACCATCGAGGAGTCCCCGACCGAGCCAGTCGACGTGGCCAAGGTTCTAGCTGACACGCGCGCCGATGTTCTGGTCAGCTATCTTCCGGTCGGATCAGAAGCTGCCCAGAAGTTTTATGCCCAGGCCAGCATCGACGCCAACGTCGCGTTCGTCAATGCGATCCCGGTATTCATCGCCTCGGATCCCGAATGGGCACAAAAATTTACCGACGCCAACGTACCGATCATCGGCGACGATATCAAGAGCCAGGTCGGCGCTACCATCGTGCACCGTCTGCTGGCGCGGCTCTTCGAGGACCGTGGCTTGGTGCTTGACCGCACCTACCAACTTAACGTTGGCGGGAACATGGACTTCAAGAACATGCTTGAGCGCGAACGTCTCGAATCGAAGAAGATCTCCAAGACCCAGGCGGTCACCAGCCAGCTTGACAACGGAATTGAAGCCAACAACGTTCACATCGGACCTTCGGACCACGTCGGCTGGCTCGAGGACCGCAAGTGGGCCTACATCCGTCTTGAGGGGCGGAACTTTGGCGACGTGCCGCTGAATATCGAGATGAAGCTCGAAGTGTGGGATTCGCCGAACTCCGCTGGAGTGATCATCGACGCCGTACGATGCGCCAAGATCGCCAAGGACCGCGGAATCGGCGGACCTCTTCTGGGGCCGTCCGCTTATTTCATGAAGTCCCCGCCAGTTCAGTACCGCGACAATGTTGCTCATGACATGGTCAACGAATTCGCCAAGGGCGAGTAGACCCCACTGGGTTGAACGCTCTTGGACCGCTTCCTGGGGAGGCGTCATCTTAGGTGAAGGAATGAACGCTGCGAGTCGGTCTGCAGCTGACGTCGCCCCCTGACGCTGAGATAAGCGGACTAGATCTACTAGCCTCTTTGGATGAGCTGACCGCGGCACTTCGAACCGGCTCGATGAGCTGATGAAAACCCGCTGTGGCTGACGCGCGAGGGGAGTCGAGATGAGAGCAGCTAAGCCGTGAACCCGCTTCTATCTCAACTCGACCGCCAAATCGGGTGGTTTCCGGGTTGCAGAGTGTTGGAGCTAGGCGGAGCTGGCGGTCTAGTAAGCTTCAAGCACCTCGAGGAGATCGGTGCTCTGACTGTCGTCGAGTCGTCACCAGAGATAATTGCGAAGATCTCTGATTCGCTTAGTCCCGAGCAAACCCCATTCCAAATACGCCAATCCGATATCGCGCAATTGGCGTTCGTGGGAATTGAGTCCATCGACATATGCGTATCAGCCTTCGGAGTGGCGAGTTCGCCAGATCCCGAACGTCTGTTTCGTCAGGTGAGCAGAGTGCTGAGACTTTCGGGGATTTTTGTCTTTGCGGTCCCTCATCCCCTTATCGGGCGACGCGCCTTTTCCGATCTTCCCACCGACCATAGCTACTTCGAGACCACTCTGATTGAAACCCGAATACTTCAGCTCGGATTCGACTCGCCGCCTCGAATCACAGTAAAGGTCGTCTCTCGTGTGCTTGGCGAACTTAAAAAGGCAGGATTTGCCCTCGACTCGCTGGAGGAGATCAGTCTTGCACCGGATATGCAGCAACCGCTTATGCCGGACTTCTACCTGCTGCGGTGCAAAAAGTCCTAGCTCGGGTCAGATATGCCGCCTGAAGGCGCCGTGCGGTCTTTCCAAAAGTCAACCAGCCGAGCTTTCGCCTCTTCGTATCCTAAGAGCCCCTCGTCAAGGCGTAAATTAAGCAGGAATTCCAGTGCGACGCCGACCTCGCGCGATGGCGCGAGGTCAAGAATCTCCATGACTTGGCCACCGTCCAATTCCGGTCTAAGGGCTTCGAGTTCTTCGCGCTCGCGAAGATCATGGATACGAACTTTTAGCTCGACCATCCTGTCCTGGAGCGCCCTCACTTTATTGAGATTTCGCGTCGTGCAATCGGCCAACGTCAAGTCGTTCAGGCGGTCAAGGAGATCGCCGGCTTCGACGATGTAGCGACGTACCGCCTTATCGGTCCATCCGGCCTGATAGGTATGAAAGCGCAGGTGTAAATAGACGAGGCGGGAAACGGCGGTTACCATCGCCGACGAGTACTTCAGCTCACGCATTCGCTTCTTGGTCATTTTCGAGCCAACCTTGTCATGGTTGTGAAAACTGACTCCGCTCTGGTCGAACTTGCGCGTCGCTGGCTTGCCGACATCGTGAAAGAGCGCTGCGAGGCGAAGAATTAGATCGGGATGGGTGCTGTCCACGACGCTATAGGTGTGTTCCAAAACATCTTTGTGGTGATGTATCGGGTCCTGCTCAAGCGCCAAAGCGGGCAGTTCGGGGAGAAACTGATCCGCAAGCCCGGTGTCAACCAGGATTCGAAGGCCAATCGACGGCCGCGATGCGGTTATCAGCCTGTCGAACTCATCCCGAATCCGCTCACGCGACACGATCTCCAATCGATGCGCCATATCGGCCATCGCCGATCTCACTTCGGGTGCAAGCTCAAAATCTAGTCGAGCCGCAAAACGTGCTGCGCGCATCATTCGCAGCGGATCGTCGGAAAAGGAGTCTTCCGGGGTTCCAGGGGTTCGCAGGATTCGAGCGGCGATGTCCGCCAGCCCGCCAAACTTGTCGATAACCTCTACCTCGCGTCGCCGAGTAAACTCGACCGCCATCGCGTTGATACGAAAATCCCTGCGAACGAGGTCGGCGTCCAAGCTCGTCGAGATTACCACTTCGGGCTTTCGAGATTCATCGCTATAGGATTCGCCCCGGTGGGTGGTAATTTCGAGGGTGAACCCGTTGACCCGCGCGGACACGGTGCCAAAGCGTTTTCCCACCAGCCAGATCGCCTCGGCCAACGGAGAAACCATCGCTTCGACAGCGTCCGGTGGCGCATCCGTCGTAAAGTCGAAGTCGGCAACAATAACAGGGTCGAGGTCGTCGCCGACGATCTCCGCATCTCGCTCAAGCGGCGCCGGCAATTGATCCAAGATCGCGTCGCGGACGGATCCGCCTACGAGGTAGAGCCTGAAACCCGCAGCATCAAAGGCGGACACGACGCCCTCGGTGTCGTGTCGAATCCGTTCGAGTCTGGCAATTACAGCAGTTGACACCTCGGGCATCAAAGTTCCAGCGATCGGGCTCTCGATTCTTTTATGGCTCGCAAGACCGGCAGATGCGCTTCTCCGCGACTCGGCTCTTCATTGACCAGGCGTTCGCCTGCCATCGCTGCGAGCGTGGATGCGGCGCTGGACCGGAGGGCATCAAGATCGTACCCGCCTTCCAGAAAAGCCAAGCGACGACCCGGCTCGACGAGCGAGAACAGCCACGAGGTCAGCTCTCCAAAATCAGGGGCGGACAGCCCAAGTTCTGCAAGGGGATCCGATCGGTGCGAGTCGAATCCCGCCGAAGCTATAACCCAGGTCGGAGCAAATTTCTCCACGGCTGGCCAAATAATCTCGTCGATCGCCGCACGATAGGTCGCCGAGGTCGTCCCAGCAGGCACGGGAATGTTGATGGTTGACCCGTGACCGTCCCCAGATCCAACTTCCTCGGCACGACCAGTGCCGGGATAGAGCGGGTACTGGTGGACAGATACGTAGAGGACCGCGGGGTTCTTGTAAAAGATTTCCTGCGTTCCGTTGCCGTGATGGGCGTCGAAATCGAATATCAAGACCCGCTCGCCTTCAATTACCAGACTTGACGCCGCCACAGCTACATTATTTATCAGGCAAAATCCCATGGCGCGATCCACCACAGCATGATGACCGGGTGGCCGAACCGCCAAAAACGCCGAAGAGGCCTCGCCCCCACGGAGACGGCGAATCGCGTCGACACCCGATCCGGCGGCTAGCAGGGCGGCATCCCAAGAGGCAACGGACACTGCGGTATCGGGGTCGAGTCGCCCGCCGCCCATGAGGCAAAAGCGGCGCAGCGCGTCGATATAGTTCGTCTCGTGCACTCGATAGAGATCAGCCATCGTCGCCGGCTCAGGGACAAAGAATTTGACCGCGTCCGCTACACCCGACTCTGGAACAGCTGACAGGACGGCATCGAGCCGCGCAGGGTTTTCCGGATGATGGGTTCCCGAATCGTGCTCAGCAAATTTAGGGTGCGTTCCAATCAGAATTCCCACGGGCTATAGCTTAGGTCGCGACGCCAACATAGGTGAGAATCCCGTCACCTTGGAGTGTCGAGCACGCCAGCCATCGGTCCGGTCCGCCACGCGTCAGTTACTATTGAGAGTGCTCATGTGCGATGTCCGACACGAGGCAGAATTACACCACGGACGTGGTCTTACAAACGACCAGTGACGAGATGCGGTGAGCAATCTGGGTGACTCGAAAAAGGCGGCGGGAAACAATACGCGACCTCGCGCATTGTCAACCTTTCGGCTCGTTACATTTCTCCGCACACTTCTTGCCCTGCTCTTAGTGCCAATTTCTATCTTTGGATCTTCACTGGATGCCCAGGCGGCACAGAGCCTAAAGCCCACCGTTGAATTGACGGGGGGCCCGGCCGTGGTGGAACTGGGCAATACCGTCCCGATTCAAATCTCGTTTCGCAATGTTCCCGCGAACTCCTATATTGAGGCACTCATCTATCCGCGACTGCAAAGCCGATCCGCTCTCCAATACATGCAGTCAAACGGTGTCGGAGGCTACCCCTTAGGGTCGTCGACGCCGCTGGCGATCGCGTCGCTGGGCAAGCTCTCGGGCATGGCCACAATTCCATTTCAGGTCAGTTCGTCCGCTCCGCCGCCCTCCACAACCACCACGGCCTCTTCGCCATCACTCAACGTTGAGCTGCCGGGTTGCGCTCAGGGATGCGAAGGCGTCTACCCCGTCGTCTTCGCAGTAATTAACGATGGTGCCACCGTCGCAACAAAAGTCCTGCCCATGGCAGTTCTCGCCGGCTCACAACCAGGAATCGTACCGATGGGAATTGCCGTTAGCGTGGACGCTAGCGGAATTCCGCCTTCGGCACTCGCGACAGAGTTCCCCGCTCTTGCCGCTCTTCTAAGCGCAAACTCCCAGCAATCCTTTACCCTGAAGCTCTCGTCTCTGGACATCGCCGAGGCTGCGCAAAGCAGTTCGGCAGCAGTTCGAAATTCGCTGAAAACGATCTTGGCTTGGGCGCAAGTTCCTGGACACCAGCTAATCGCGACGGATGTTGTACCGGTAAACCTCGGCGCTCTTGGCGCGAGCGGCCTCGGCCAATATCTAGGCGCCGAACTCCGTCTATCGCATCAGCTAGTCGCGAATGCTGGGGGCCCGCAATCTCAATCGACGTACCTTACTACCGAACACCTAGATTCCTCTGCTCTCAAGACCCTGGCAAGCGCCGGCATTTCCAACTTGGTCACCTCGGCGAACTCCGTCGCCCAACCGAACCTCAAATACACCCTGACGTCGGGATTGCGCCTCGAGATTTCGCAGGGCACGAGTTTCGCGACTCTCGTGCTGGATCCTCAGCTCGAGAGCGACCTGGCGTCAGGCGGTACTGCATATGAAAATACCGAACTGACCGTGGCAGATATGATCCAGGTATTCGAAGATCAACCCAATGACCCGAATCTCCGCGTCTTGGCAGTCAATCTCGTTGCCGACTCAAGCGCCAACATAGCAAAATCGAATAGTTTGCTGGGCGGGATCTCCGCGGGCCCGGTGCTCCGCTCGTACAGCGACGCCAGTGCACTCGCAAGTCTAAGTTCGCAAAGCTCGCCGGAAAGCTGGCCAGCGACCGCGATTGTTCGAGGCGCAGCAAAACCGCTCCAAGTTGCGCGCAGGTTCAAGGCGGCGAGCAACTTATTGGACTCCTTCGCCGGAGCAACTCCGGACCGGCCACTGGTCGCACAGTTGCGATTGGCCCTTTATGCAGCCTTATCTTCCCAGCTCAGCCCCGCGAAATCTACCAGCGAAATCGAATCTGTGGTTCGCGAAATTGACGCGATATTCGCATCTGTCGCCCTACCGGCTAACCGCGTCGTCACCTTGACCTCGAACCGCGCCACCGTCCCGGTCTCGGTCACCTCGCGGGGGAAGATACCGCTCGAGTTGCGACTAACGCTAAGCAGCGATCGCCTAAAAATTCAAGGGGGCGGAACCCAGTTGATCAAAGTTGGCGCGGCGACTAATACCGCCTCATTCGTGATCGACACCAAAACACTCGGGATCTTCCAGGCCAACCTGGATTTGACCACGCCCGACGGCAAAGTCGCGATATCGGCTACGAATCTCCAGATCCGCTCTCTCACCTTTACTTTGGCCGGAACCTTGCTTACCGGCGCCGCCCTTGCCATCTTGGCTCTCTGGTGGCTTCGGACCCTGCGAAAAGGACGTGCTCGAAATAGGACTCTCGTGCCGCGTCCTTCTGAAGGCAGTGGCAATGAGAAAACTTGAGGCCATGGCGAATGCGGCGACCACTAGGCGGCGAAATGCCTCCGCCATGGCCATCGGCACGCTTCTTTCTCGAGTTTCGGGATTGGCGCGACTCGCCGCAGTAGCTTGGGCGCTCGGAATCTCGTCCCTGTCCGACGTCTTCAACCTCTCCAACAACGCACCTAACACGTTTTACGACCTCCTAGTCGGCGGAGTTCTGGCGTCCACCATTATCCCGATCATGGTGAAGTCTTCGAGCAGGGTCTCTAAGGAAGAAGCCTGGGAAGCTCTCTCTGCCATCATGACGATTTCCATAGCGACCCTCGTGGCTGCCACTCTGATCTTCGAATTAGGAGCCGGCGTAATAATCCGGGGCTACATGCTCGGCAACCACTCCCCGACTAGAGGCATCCAACTCGCCGCCGCTACCAACTTGCTGCGTTTTTTCGCTCCACAACTGTTTTTTTACGGTCTGATCTCGCTCTTTACATCGCTGATGAACACGCGCGGACGATTCGCGCTGCCGGCATTCGCCCCGATAGCAAACAATCTCATCGCGATTGTCTCCCTATTCGCCTTTCACGCCGTCTTTGGACACTTGAGCGCCACCGCCACGGTCGTATCCTTGAGCCACATGTCGGGAGCCCTGATTCTGCTTGGAGTGGGAACCAGCGCCGGGGTGGGACTGCAGTGCGTAGTAATAATGCTCGGGATGCGTAACCGGGGATACCATCTCCGGGTCAACTTCGACATCTTTCACCCTGCGGTCCGTGAAATCGGACGTCTGTCTGGCTGGACCTTCGGATACGTCCTGAGTAACCAAATCTCTCTCTTTGTCATCCTCGCCCTCGCCGACGCGCACTCGGCAGGCTCGGTCAGCGCGTACAACAACTCGTACCTCTTCTTCCAACTTCCCTATGGCATCGCCGCTTACTCGATCATGGCGGCCATCATTCCCGCCTTGGCGGAAAACTTCGCCCATGGAGAGCGGCGGCAATTCAGAGTTAGCCTCACCCGCGGTACCCGCATCTCGGTCGCCCTTCTCATACCGGCCGCGCTTATCTATCTCTCCCTTGGCCGTCAATTGGTGACGATTCTGCTTGGACACGGAGCGGCGACTACGCATGGAATCGACCTCACGACCGCGTCGCTATATGCGCTAGCACTCGGACTACCTGGTTTCGGTGCCTTCTTGGCTTCGGTCCAGGGCCTCCAGGCGGCACGACTTGCGAGAGCGGTCTTCTGGGTTTACGCGCTCGAAAACGGATTGACCGTGATCCTCGCGCTGCTGCTGGTG
>JAJYGZ010000232.1 GCA_021790495.1 Actinomycetes bacterium | reverse complement strand
AAAACGATCGGCGATCTTGGTCTTGAGCGAGTTGAAAAGTACCTCGACTCCACAGATCAGGCGTGCATCGAGCATCCCAACCAAGGCGCGGGGATCCGCTTCGGCGACCCTGATCGCCTGTGCCACAGTTCGAACCGAATAGTCGAGCGCCACGCCCGAATCCCAAATGGGATACCACAAACTCTCGGTCAGGTGCTCAATCTCCAACCGGGGCTTATGGAGTAACAATACGTCGAGATCTGAATGGGGACCCAGTTCCTTGCGGCCGTATCCACCGATGGCGACCACGGCGATTCCGTGGCGATCGGTCGCTAAAGACGATATGAACTCATCCGCGCTCGCCACCAGCTCCCCCATCGAAGCAACGGTTGTCCAATCGGCCTCAATAGCCCGGGCTCTGCGGGCTATGAACTCGACAACCCTGGGTGAGGATTCTCTCTCAAGCGCCATGGCTCGGTCAGCTCTGTTCACTCATTGAAGTCCGATCCCTCTAACATTTCCGCTTGGCGATGCCAGGGACAAGCGACACCCGTGTACGAGCGCACCGAAAAGTCGGCAAAAGGCTCGCGCCCTCGCCGCAAAGCCAAGCTGAGAAACGTGCCGCGCTGGTTAAACCGCGTCTACGCCGCGCTCACCGGTTCGCACACGCACCAAGTCATCGACCGGGAGAACCCATACTTTGCCGTCGCCGATCTTGTCGGTCTTGGCGGACTCCACGATCAGGTCGACCAGTTCGGGGAGTACAGCATCGTCAACAACGAGTTCAAGTTTCAGTTTCGGAACGAACTGCGTCTGGTATTCGGCTCCCCGGTAAACTTCCGTGTGTCCGCTCTGGCGGCCGTATCCCTGCACCTCGGAAACTGTCATGCCTTTGACGTTCGCCTTCGCCAAAGCACTCCGGACGTCCTCTAGCTTGAACGGCTTTATAACCGCGACAATGAGCTTCAAATCATTCTCCTGACTTCCTCGCAACCAACAGTTGCTGGGCCGCACAGATAGTTGGGACGGACGGGGTGGGATCCGCCCGAATTATCCAGATCCGAAGCACCTAAGCGCTTCCGACCGCCTGCAGCCAAAGCTGGTTAAACAACCGACTGTTTGAGGACAAATTAGGCAAACGATGTTTCAGGAGTAATTCGAAGTTGTTACTTCTCTGTTACCTAATGCCCCTTGCCTCGCAGCTACCGACTGCGCCTGCGCGCCAAAAGCGGATCTTCCGACCGCCCGGCGTGGCGCGGTACACAAAACCGATGGCCACTCGTGGCATTTTCCTGCCCGCCATCTCCCTTTCATCGGTGGTCGTCAACAGTTCACTGGCGCCCACCCTTTCCAGTCCGGCTCGTCGGGCTCTAAATCTCGCGCAAGCATCCTTGAGATACGGCGGGTCACCCCACTTGCAGCGACGGCTGGAGTCCTAGTGACGCTGCGGCGCATCGGTTTTCGCTCGGCTGCGAACCGTCCCTCGCTGCCCGGGCGGACGCCAGGGTAATTCGGCGGCCAGGGAATTAGGGCTTTCCCTCAAAGAAGCTTTTGAGGGAAAGCGCGGCCATCTTGGCGCTCCTGCGAGGGCAGCCGATCCGAGTTTGGCAGCCAGAGAATCAAGTTCCACTCCCCGTCTCGGCGACGCTGGAAGCCTTAGTTGCCCGCCGGTGCCCAAAGCGCCAACCCAACCGCGGCTAGAACTCCACTCGTCGCGTTGCCGCAGACCGCGCCGAACGGCGCGCGTCAATCGGACGTGAATATCAACTCCGATCCCGCCATCAACCTCGGTGTTGCTATAACTTCCTCTCAACAATCGCCAACCGTGAATTACGTCGCGGAAGTGTTGTAACGGAACATTTCTGAGTGGTTTCACGTAATTATGCTTTACATGAAATTCACATGATTGCTCGCTAAATTCTTGCGGGTGAGAATTTTGCTCGCGGAAGATGACATGCGGCTCGGCCCGTTACTAACGCGCTCCCTCGCTGAAGATGGTTTTGTCGTCGACTGGGTCCAGGATGGCAGGGCCGCTACCGAGCACGGATCGAGCGAGGACTACCAGGCGATCATTCTTGATGTCATGCTCCCGGTCATGGACGGATTCGAAGTGTGTCGGGAAATACGCAGACGTGGATCCTGGAGCCCGATCTTGATGCTGACGGCTCGAGTAGACGTTAGGGACAAGGTCGAAGGACTGGATTCCGGCGCGGATGACTACCTGACAAAGCCATTCTCCCTTGAAGAACTCAGCGCGCGAATTCGTGCGCTTCAGAGACGTGGCCAGCCCGTGCGTCCGACCGTCATCTGCGCGGGGAATCTCAAACTCGATCCCGCTTCCCGCACGGTGTTCAAAGGCGACATTGAACTAACGGAGAGGTTGACTCCCAGGGAGTACGCGTTGCTTGAAATGCTGATGCGGCACGCCGGTCAGGTTCTGAGCCGAGATCAGCTTGTAAGCCAACTCTGGCAGGTTGACGCACACTGGGTTTCGAACGTCGTGGATCAGACGGTTCGTTATCTGCGGCGCAAAGTCGATTACCCCTTCGGAACCCACGATATTGAGACAGTCCGAGGGTTCGGTTATCGTCTTCGGGCGAACCGAAACGGAGAGCACAATTGTCACTGAAAGGCAAACTTTCTTTGGTGCTTGGCGGCCTGACGGCACTTCTGTTTTTCGCGGGGTCAGTCTTCCTGGTGCATCAGGTTTCGCAAGGGCTTATCGCATCCGCAACAACAACCCTCAAAGCTCGAGCGCTCGTTATAGCTGGTAATGCGTCGGACGCACAGAGCGGGTCGGGAAGCGGCGGCGAGTCAATTTCGATCCAGTCAGGGAATAACGCTGAAGTGTCGAGCCATGTCGGCATCAGCGGTACGCCATTCGCGGTGAGCGCGGCAAGCAGCTCCGTTACATTGATTCAAATCGTGAAGGCCGACTCCTCGGTAGTTGCGCACTTCGGCTCTGCCGTCGCGGTCCTATCGGCACCCCAGGTCAGGGAAGCACTGGTACGCCCGTTGGCCTTCGCAGGCACCCTAGGAGGCGCTGCACGAAATCAACTCGTCGTTGTCGAGGCGGTGCCGGGCTCAGCGAATCTGGTAATTTTGGCCGGCACTCCGCTTTCTCCGGTAGAGACCCAAGTTGCCCGAACCATCTGGTTCCTTCTGGTTCTCGGGATCGGTGTCGTCGCGCTAGCATCTGCGGCCGGGTACGCACTCTCAAGGGCTGCCCTCAGGCCAGTTGAGCGGATGCGAGAAGCCGCAGCAGCCATGACTGAGTCGGAAACCTCTGGTGTCTTGGCAGTGTCTGATTCCAACGATGAGATCGCTCACTTGGGTACGACCCTGAACGATCTCCTCGGTCGAATTTCACGGGCAAGCTCGCGCCAGCGTGGCTTTGTTGCAATCGCCGGACACGAACTTCGGACGCCGCTCTCGATACTAAAGGTTGAGCTTGAACTTGCTGGCAGGGGCAAACGCACCCAAGCACAGATGCGCCAAGCGATTGGGGCCGCGGCGCGGGAGACCGACCGGCTAATCAGAATGACAGAGCAACTTCTCACTCTGGCCAAAGGTGACGAGGCCCAACTGGCGCAGAATCCCGAGCCTTTCTCTGCGCGCGATACTCTCGGGTCAGTGTGCGCCTCGTTCACCTCGCGCGCCCGGGCAGTTGGGGTTGGCATCAAGATATTACCCGGGGACGACGTTCGCTGCTTTTGCGATCTTGACGCTTTTCACCAGGTATTTTCGAATATCATCGAGAACGCTATTCGCTTCTCTCCGGTTGATTCGACGGTTGGCGTCATGGTAAGGCAGGTCGGAACCCAGGTCGAAATCAAGGTTTCCGACCAAGGGCCGGGGTTCGATCCCGCCGTCCGCGAGGTGGCATTCGAGCGTTTTGCGCGTGGCTCCAATCACAACGACAGCCACTCGGAAGGATCTGGACTGGGGCTGTCTGTCGTAAAAACATTTGTGGTCGCCAACGGCGGCAGTGTGGATCTTGGCAATAGCCCAACAGGCGGCGCTTGGGTGGCGGTCACGCTTCCGCTTGCTCCAATGGAGATCGGCCGTCTAATTTGATCGGCTGGCAGAAGCTTTTCTAGCAGTCCAGCGCAAGTTCGGTGACCTTTGGATTGGCATGCGCCAGAACCTGCACCTCCAGACCCAGTGAGCTTTTATTTGCGCAACATCTTTTCGACATCTGGCGGCCTTATCTTCAAGTGTGGCTCGATCGTCGAGCCTAACGAAAGGACAACGATGAGAATAAAGTACGCGATTGCGGTCGCAGGCATGCTAGCGGTGCCGATCTTGGGCGGGGGTGTAGCCTACGCCTCGACAACTTCCGCTTCCTCCCCCGCGCCAGCTTCGGTTAGCGTCGCTGCGCAGAATGCTCCCGAAACCAGCGCGACGGCCAACGATCCCGTCGGCGGGGCGAACCTCCAGCAGGGGCTAAACGTCGAGGTGCAATCTGGCGCTCAGAGCGGCGGAGTCGATGTCGTTGGCGGTAGCTGACCTAGTCGAGCCTCACGCCCGATGAAGCACGAAGGGGAGCTGGCCGATTAATCGGCCAGCTCCCCTTCGTCACAAACGACAGGAGAAGTGCTTGCCTCGCGGCTCAGGCTCTTGGCGAGTGAGGGGCTTGGCGAAGAACTGATCTAAAGTTCCTCGTGAGCACTGCTCCAAGATATGGAGGCGAGGTAGAAATACCACGAAGTCCGCGCGGCATTCCGCAGAGCCGATCTCGCGTGTCGAAGGACGCAGGCACTATTACGACCCGGTTGTCAACGACGAATCGGCCACAGAGTCGGCGCAGCCACTTGGCGGAGGGAAAAGATTCGCCCACCTCCCCAACGCCACACCCGCCGAGCACACCAACGCCCGGAAAACCTCCTTTCTCCCCCGCGACCAGATCGGCGACACCACGCGCTCCCCGGTAACACAAGCCGATGCCGGCGGTCCAATTTTGGCTCTCTCCGCCGAAACGAGCGAAGATCTTTACAGATTGCGCGCACTGATGCCGAAGTCAATGCCAGAGGAGGACATATGAGAGCAATTGACCTTGAGGCAGCAGTCGCTCGATGTGGCTCCTCTCCATCTGCAATTTCAATGCGCGGCGACAGGGTGATCGAACCGGCCACGATTGTATCGGTCTGTTGCGGTCGGCACCCAACCTTGTGGATTCTGGCTGGCGGCGAGGACATCTTCCTGGACATCGAGGAAATCGAACTCCTTACCTCGTTGCAATCGGCATCTCTTCCTAATCCGCTCCAACCACAACTACTATCCGCGACTTAGCGTTTTCACACGCCATTCTCAACTTCGCGAGCGAAGATTAACTTATTGAGGCACCGAGACGGCCCCAGACCAGAGATGCCACGAGCGGCGCGGTGACCAGACGGAGAGAGGGATAGGGATAAAGATGGGGTGGCAAGGCGGATTCTACGGTGGCGACCCGATCGGAATGTTTATCGGGATGATCGTATTGATGGTTGTTTTAGTCGCAGTAGCATTCCTGGCAGTAACCGTTCTCCGCGATCCGCGGCGCTCGGGTTCAGGCGCATCGCCGACCCGATCCGATGAAGCAAAATCGATTCTCGACAGGCGCTTCGCCCAAGGCGACCTGACCAAAGAGGAGTACTCGGAGGCACTTGGCGTGCTTGGTTATGGATCCAAATCACGAGATTCAAAATAGATCTCGCCCGGCAAGCGCCGGCGAGTTGGGTCACCCCACCCAAAAAGGAAACATGCCGACTGTTCACCCCTGCAGTCGGCATTTCCTATCATCGGCCTATTTGGTGTGGTCGCCTTCACTATATGGACAGGCGGGCATGGCATTGAAGTAGACAAACTAGCGATGTGGTCGTCCTCCGAGCCCCGAAGGCGCCCCGCTTCCTAGATCTTTGCGTCTCAGTTGCCTCCGAGCGCAAGGGTGCAATTTGCCCGATCGCCGGATTCAGGTCGTGCCGATCTTGCGATTGCCCTGGGCTTCTTGTGCTTGATAGCCTCCATGATTGGGCGCACAAGTAGCCTGTCAGGAAAAGGAACGGGGAAAATCATGACCCAATCGACAATCACCAAAGTGACTTTATACTTCGATCCATTCTGCCCATGGACCTTTATCGCATCGCGTTGGCTCCGAACCGTTGCGTCTAAAACAGACATTCCGCTTGAATTCAAGCCATTTTCGATGGCCATCAAAAACCGCTCCAAAGTCGTCACGGAGCAGTTTCGCTCCGAGACCGAACTGAGTCTGGCGGCGCTTCGAGTAGTAGCCAAAATTCGCGCCGTATACGACGATTTCGAAGCTAATTCTCTCGTATCGGAGTTCTACTTGAGATTTGGAGAGCAATTCCACATAGCCGAGGCTCGCGATGGCACCGACCTGGGGGCGATCCTGGAGGAATTCAGCCTCAAGGAGGAGATCCTCCTTGCGCGCGACGACCTTGCCCTGGACGAGGTGATACAAGAGTCGATGACCGAGGCGCTGGCGTTAGTAGGAGACGACGTTGGCGTTCCGATCATAGCGATTACCTCCGACGGATCCCAGCAAGGCTTTTTTGGGCCGATTCTGTGTCGCGTTCCCGAAGACTCCGAGGTGTTGGAGTTGTGGTCGCACCTAGTGGGACTTTCGCAACTTGGATGTTTCTTCGAGCTCAAGCGCAAGAAGTTCTTCGGGCCATCAGTCGCCTAACGCCCTTTTTGCTAGACCGGAGCCCCAACTTCAAGACGCCCGGCATCGGCCCAAAGCCTCTCGAGTGAGTAAAAATCTCTCGTCTCGGGCATGAATATGTGGACTACGAAGTCGACGTAATCCATTAAAACCCACATCGCATCGCCCAGGCCCTCCGTCGACTTCGGCGACAGACCGAAGATCTCTTTGACCTTATTGTCTACCTCTTCGGCGATGGTCCTCACTTGGCGCGAATTAGATCCAGAGCAAATTAGAAAGTAGTCGGCGATCGAACTAATGCCGGTGAGATCCAACACCGCCAAGTCGCCGCCCTTCTTCTCTATTACCGCATCTACCGCAACGAGGACCAGCTCTTTAGAACTTGGCTGATTTTCCATGGATTTCGGCTTCAAATGACCTCCGCTAAATGATGGTACTAAGCGGAGTTTACCACCCGTTACGCCTCGGCAATCGTCGATTTTGCCCGACCCGTCTACTTCTTACCTCTGCTGCCATCCCCCACGTCTTCGCGATAGAGACCGGCGGCTCGGATGAACTCGATCGTCTCGCGCGTAAGGATATAGTCGAGCGGCCGGCCGTCCTTGACGCGGGCGCGGATGTCGGTGGATGAAATGTCTATCGCGGGAACTTCGACAAGAAGCGTGTGCCATCTCTGGTCCAAATCGACCTCCATGGCGGTCCCCGGTCGATTGACGACCACCAGCGTGACTAACTCCGCCAATTTATCGGATCGCTCCCAGCTTGAAATCCCCATTGCGGCATCGGCACCGACTATAAGAAATAATTCGCTATTCGGATAATCACGAGCGGTATCAAGGACCGTATCGATGGTAAAAGACTGCCCGCCGCGCCTTATCTCGATATCGCAAGCCTCCAACCCCTCGACGCCAGCAACCGCGGCTTGGACAAGGGAGTAGCGGAGATGCGCAGGAGAGACGACCCGGGTATGCTCCTTCTGCCAAGGAATATTTGCGACGACCAGAAGCACCTTGTCGAGCTTGGCACCCTGTTTGGCATTCACGGCTGCAACGAGATGCCCAACGTGGACGGGATCAAATGTACCGCCAAAGATCCCAATGCGCGAAGGAGCCGATTGCTCAGGCTTCACCTGCACCCTACCGCCCCTGAAGTTCAGCTACCACGGGTGCAAACTCTTCGAGCTCTGATTGGTGGATAACCCAATAGCTAAAACCATACTCTCGGCGCCTTGACTCAAGGGTCGCACAAACCTCTGCGACGGTTCCGGCCAGCACAATCGGAATATCGAGGGCCGCGCTACCCTCTAGTCCAAAAGCCGGTGCCATCTCGGCCACCCACGATCGCGCCTCTGGTGAAACCTTGGCCACAAAGGTCAAGCACTGCAGCTCGATGTCGTCCATATGGGCGCCAGCGACATCGCGCACCCATCCGACCCTACGTGCGAAGGCTGCAGGTCCAACCTCAGCCACCAAATCTGGCCCTAGGGCGCCGGAGGCGAGGTTGACGTTGATCCCCACGATACCGGCCGATCTGGCCGCGAGCTCCAACATTTTGCGGCCGCCGCCGCCGACTATCAGAGCCGGCTTGCCATAGGTACTCAACGGCTGGAGCTTCGCGTCGTTCAACTGGTAGAACTTGCCCGAAAAGTTCGAGACTCTGGAATCGAAAAGCTCTGCCAATATCGTCAGGGACTCCTCAAGTCGGGCAATGCGGATCCCCGCGCTGTCAAAGGCGATGCCGCCCTGTTCGTAATCACTTTTCATCCACCCCGCACCGAGCCCAAACTCGATGCGACCATGGCTCAACTCCTGCAACGTGGCGAGTTCCTGGGCAAGAATCAAAGGGTGGCGATAGTCGTTGCAAAAGACCAGAGCCCCTAATTTGATCGAGCTAGTGGCTGACGCGATAGCGCCCAATGCTGAAATCGGCGACCACTGATCGCCGGCGAGATGATCTGGGAGGAATATCGAAGAATAACCCAATTCCTCCGCGCGCCGAGCCAGACCTACGAGTTCATCAACGCCGCTTGTCAGCGTCGACACTTGTACTCCGAATCGGAATTGTCGCACTTGGATTGCCCTTCAGTAGCTTTCCGCCTTATCCTATAAGTACAAGACTTTGAATTGTCAAAGTTGCATAACAACCAAGATTTCGCAATGTCCGAGCGAACTGAGGCTTCGAACGCCCGGATAAAACTGGAGATGCACGTGTGGACACCGGATTCATGGCGAGACTTGCCGATCTCCCAGCAGCCCGACTGGAGCGACCCAGCGCAAGTAGAGCTGGTCGAAAAAGAGATTGCCACCCTTCCCCCGCTCGTCTACCCCGCCGAGATTCGGGACCTTTCCCACCAGCTCGCCCGGGCGGCAAAAGGCAAAGCTTTCGTGCTCCAAGCCGGGGACTGCGCCGAGTCGTTCCACGACTACTCCGCCGACTCGGTCCAAAACAAGCTCAAAGTAATCTTGCAGATGGCGGTGGTGCTCACCTACTCGTCCGGCGTGCCGCTAATAAAATTGGGGCGCATCGCAGGCCAATTCGCCAAGCCCCGGTCGTCGTCGCTGGAGACCGTCGAGGGCCAGGTACTGCCGGCCTTTCGTGGGCATATCATCCATAACGATGCACCGACACTACCGGATCGCACCCCGGATCCAAGAAGGATGCTGCGGGCCTACAATCAATCGGCGGCGACGCTCAACCTGCTTCGATCATTGACAAAAGGTGGCTTCTCCGATCTGTCGAGGGTGCACACCTGGAATCAACAGTTTGTAGCAACGTCAGAAGAGGGCCAGCGTTACGAAGCTGTGGCATTTGAGATCGAGCGGGCGCTCAAGTTCATGGCCGCCTGCGGAATCGATTTGGCTCAAGAAGAACACCTCCGTCAAGTGAACTTCTGGACTTCCCATGAGGCGCTACTGCTCGGGTATG
>JAJYGZ010000371.1 GCA_021790495.1 Actinomycetes bacterium | reverse complement strand
TGATGACGTCGAGTCCCTCTGGGTCATGAGGACATTGTAGCGGCGATCCATGGCAAATATGAGATCGTACGGACCGGTCGACTCCGACACTCTCCGAGTCAACGACGTCCTACCGTCGCTGCGTCAGTCGCAGGTACATTGCTCGCAGCTCGACGCTTCGATTAATGGTGAAACTCGGCAACCAACTAACCGCGGGGCTCCTGCGGACTGAGTAGCCAAGTCGAGCGGTTCGAGTTTGGGGAAGTCTCCTCACCGACACGCGGTAGGTCAGACTACTCGGCGGGTTTGGCGGTCTCGAGGCACGGTTATGAAGATGAAATTTGTTCGAGTGCCAAAGCACCAGGGCTTCTATCTCGTCATCCCCCAGCCCGAGATGCCGTCCTACGCGCCGGGCATGCCTTTGCTCATTGAGACTGGCGGCCAGGTAATTAGTCGTTGATTTGTACGGACGCCTGGCGCTCCGTTCAACACGGGCCTCCAGCTCCTGGAGCACGCTAAGCGGCAGCGGTACTGGTGGGTCCGAATCATCGCGACTGTTTTCAACCACGTAGCAATGCTATGACTTCGAAACGATCAATTCTCCAACTTGGTATCCAACTCGTTTTCGATGACGTAACGATACACGTTGGTTTCGCGTTCGACGAAACCGACCTTGCGATAAAGGCGGTTCGCCGCGACCCGGTCTGGCCGCGACGTCAAGTCGACCGTCTTGGCTCCGCGCAGTCGAGCGCGCCCAAGCGCATGCTCGACGAGAGCGATGCCGAGGCTCTTTCCTCGGACTCGGTCGTCGACCACGACGTCTTCGATGAGCGCCCGTACTCCGGTAGGAATCCGGAACAGGACCAGGCTGAGCATTCCGACGACCTCCAGACCAGTGCGAGCAACAACTAGTTCAACGTCTGGATCGGCACAAATCTCCAGAACCGCGGCATAGGTCAATTGCGGGGCGCTTCGCGAAAGCTGGGGAATCAAGTGGTTCAAGCCTTCGACATCTACGGACGACGGCGAAATCAACTCTTCCACGACAAATTCAACTTCCATTTCCATTATCTAAGCAGCTACGGGCGCTGAATGCTTCAGTGCACCTCGAATCACGCCGATTCCCAAGCCAGACAAAACCCGATTACTCCCGGTTGCGTCAGCGTCAAAACGGCTCTGGAACCTTTGGAGTTGGCCGGCTCGCCCGGTGCAAATGTGTCGGCAGTCTGAACTCTCATTTGTCCCGACAACTTCCATGAGCTAGACCCGAGATCTTGCTAAGGTGTAACCATGGCTGAGATTTGCTGGTTAACTCGTCGCCCGCAACGGCTTACGAAACCGTTGCTTATTGCCGTTTTCGATGGCGAGGATGATCCAGCGCGATCCGGTTTCCTTGCCCTCACTTACTTGAGGGAAGTCTTCGGGGCGCGCCAAATCGCCGAGGTCGACGTCGAGCCCTACGTTGACTACGAGGAGAACAGACCATTTGTCACCAGCGATGACGGTGTGAGCCGACGCCTCGAGTGGCCCACGGTAAATATCTACCGCGGCAAAGATAAAAAAACCAAACGCGATGTAATTCTGATTAGCTTCGTCGAACCGCGCGTTGGTTGGAGGCGCTTCACTGCTCTCGCCGTCGAGACCATCAAGACCTTCAACCCCGACGAAGTGGTATTCCTCGCCGGGCAAATTGTTCACACCGCGCATACCTTGCCGATCGAGGTAAACGTACGCTCGAACGCGCCCAGGCTGATGCGTGAACTTGGCTTGATGTCGGACCATTATGTCGGACCAACCACGATCATGGGAGCGGTACAAGTCGGACTCGACGACGCCGGAACGCCGCTGGCGATAATGTGGTCCTCGGTCCCTCACTACCTCGTCCAAACCCCGTCGCCAAAAGCAGCACACGCACTGGTGTCCAAGTTAAAGGAACTCTTCAAGCTCTCTGTAAACCCGAGCGATTTCGACGGCGCAGTTGCCGAATACGAGGAGACCATCACCAAGATCATCGAGTCCGATGACGAAGTTTTCAACTATCTCGCGCGAATCGGAGTTGCGGAGATCGAGGACTCCGCGTCCGACTTGAGTGAATACGTCGCGATGGATCCGGTCGGCCTAACCACCGACATGGTCGACGAGGCCGAGGACTACCTTCGCCAAATCCGGCGTGACATCGAATAGAGCGGCCGATACGCCGAGCGCTCACAGCGGCCTTGAGTTGGCCCCATGGTTGGAGTATTAGCGCCATCCGCCGCGCAGTCGGCAAATATCGCGATGGATCCGTATTTGCCTCGATCACTCATCCACGCTCGCTCGGCGAACATGGCGCGAACACTTAGCACGAGGCCGACGCCCTTGGCTAGGCGATCTGCTCGAATTGCCGCGTCGGATCAGGAGTCTTGGCGGTTAGCCTCGGACTTGGATCCCTGCCAAAATGGATCGCGCACCGGATCGAAATGCGTCGGTTCGATTGCGCCGTCGATAGCTCGAAACGCCATAGGAAGCCACTTGTCGCCGTGAGCCAACGGGCTAGGGAGCTTGTCGCGGCTAAACCAGCCTACATCGCGGGTTTCAAGCGGGTGGGCCCGCAACGAACCGCCAATGGCACGGCAGTAAAAGATCATCGAATAAAGCGGCACCGCGGTAAAGCCCCGGCGCATCCCGTCCATTACCGCGACCAGTCGCACCGGCTCGATCTCAATTCCCGTCTCCTCGAGCACCTCTTTCACCGCTACCTCCGCCGGCGAATATCCGACGTCAGCCCAACCGGTGGGATAGAGCCAAATGCCGGAGTCGGAGCGCTGGACCAAGAGGATCTCGCCTCGGTCGTTTCCGACAATCGCGGCGACGGCCGCTTTGGGCGTGACGTAGCCCGGTACGCCAGCGCCAACCGAGTGGAGCCAGTGATCGTAGATGTCGTCGGTGGATGCTTGGTCGGCGATTCCGATGCCTGCGATATCGGCCGCAAAGCGAATCTCGGAGGCGACATGAAGAATCTCTTCGAATCGCTCGGTTTCATATAGGCTCTTGGTGAAACCCATCCCGGTCATCGCTGATCCCGCCAATGCCTCCGCCCAGCGCAACAACGTGGTTCTCGCGACTTCCATTTGGCTACACCAACCTTTCCGTGGGACTTTTTACCCTACGATCAAAAACTGGCGTTGCGTTAACATGGGGCCATGAGCGAGCTCCAGTGTCGACACCAGTTTCGGAATGGCTCTGGGTGCCTGTTTGGCTCGGAATCTTGCGAAAAGGGCTGCATCTTCTTCGAAGACGCTCCCTCCGCCGCTCCGCGCAGCTTCAAAATGGCCTATGAACGCCCGCGACGAGCAACCGTCCACCACCTTCGCCACTGAGAACCAAACGCCGGGAATCACGACTCGACGACATCTCCCAGCGACTCGACTTCGATACCAGTCGCCTCCAACCATGCAAGACCACTGCCGAGATCGTCTGGCTCGCCTTCGAGTTCGCAAACCAACCAGCCGGTGCCTTCGTCCACGCTTGCACGTCGAATATTAGCCAGGACATTATGCTCTTTCGCCAATATCGCTATGATCGGCTTGGTTACCAAACCGGGCGGATAGATCATCTTCACTCTCATATGGGCCATGGTTGCCATCTTAGGCGTCGCCGCGGGCGATGTAAGATCCCGGTTGGATCACATCGAGCTTATGATCGCTCGAAAGCGCTGAATTGAGATTACCTGAGGCGAAGCCGCCTAGATCCAAGGTCACATAGCGGTAGCCGAGTGCCTTGAGTTCGAAGTCAATTAGTGCGCCGTTGCTGGCGCACTGCAGCAGATCTTGGGGATTTACCTCGATTCGAGCAAAGGTATCGTAGTCGCGAACCCTGACTTGGGCCATGCCGAGGGACTTGAGGTACCGCTCGGCTCGTTCCACCCGCGACAGGACCGAAAGGGTGATCGGAGTTCCATAGGGAACCCGCGACGAGAGGCACGCGGCCTGGGCCTTATCGTGATTAGGTATCCCAAGCAACTTGGCGTGATCCCGAATCATCGCCTTGGTCATCTCGGCCTCCAAGAGGGGGAAGCGGGCATCCTTCTCGGACGCCGCCCTCTGGCCTGGGCGGTAGTCGCCCCGGTCCGAGTAATTTACTCCGAGCACAACTACGGATCCCCGTTCGCGTGCGATCGGCCCAAGCGCATCCATCAGTTCGCTCTTGCAATAAAAGCACCTCAACGCGTCATTCTTGAGGTAGGCGCGATTCTCGAATTCAGCTGTTCTAACCACGGTCAGATCCAGCCCGAGCACCTGGGCAAGACGCTGACAATCCTGCAGCTCATCACGCGGAAGCGACGGCGAATCGGCGGTAACCAGCTTGGTGGCAGCGTTTCCAAGCACCTTGTTCGCCATGACCGCCAAGTAGGTGCTGTCTATTCCCCCAGAAAAGCCCACCACGACCGAGCTGAGGTCCAGAAGGATACGCTCGAGGCGACCGACTGCATAATCTAGATTGGATTCCACACCAAAAACCTAACCCCGGCAAAGTGCCGGTCGATAGCTCCCAGTGAAATTAACTCGGGGTTCAAAGGGCGAATCGATGACGTCTTCTACAATTGACGCAACGCCGATTGCCCGACCGTGACCTCGCGACGCTAAAACGAGGTTTCGAGTACGCTCTCAAGCTCGCCGATCACCCCGGTGTAGAAGGGACCAAACTCCGCGTATATCGCAGAAGCTTCGTCAAAACGCATGGTATAGACGACTGCCTTCAGATCATCGGGACGAGCGGCGAAAAGAGTTACGCCCCATTCGTAGTCATCCACGCCAGTGGAACCGGTGACCAGCTGGATAACTCTCCCGGCGAAGGCCCGCCCGGACGCTCCATGCCCGTACATCATCTTTTCCCGCTCATCATAGGGAAGCTGGTACCAATTGGCGCCAACTTCGCGACGCTTGGACATGCCGTAAAAGCAGATGTTATACATCCCCTCAGGCGGAAGCACCGGATGAAGCCTGGGCTCCTTGCGATCCGCTGGCATGCCCGCAGCGTACTCGGAGACCTCGGTAATCGATACATAGGAATCGACCACGCTGAGGCCGGCGCGTTCGATATCGCGCTGGAGCTCCTTGAGCCTCACGAAGCTCGGGCCGATAGCAAGGAAGCCCGCTTGCGCCTTGTGGCCTAATATCGCAAACGGCACTACTTGGTAACCGTCTTCACGCGCAGCTTTGACCGCTGCTACTACCTTGGCTTTGTCGAGGTCCATGGCACCGACGCAAAAAAGGTGCAGTACCGACCAACCCTCTTTGGGCGTGAACTTCTCATCCGCACTTGACAGCTTGGGAACAACTACATCTGGCACAGGTCTTAGAACTCCTTACGAACTTCGCATTCACTCAATTGGGAACGAGACACCGCGATGATCTGCTCCAACTCACCATAGTATTTTTGGCTGGTCAACTCTCCTCGGTGGGAAGCATCTGCGATGCCCCTCCGAGTGCGAACTCGCCGGGCAGCAGCTTCGCGTCTGCCTCTACGATCGCCGGACCCTTCTTAGGCATCGGCAAGGGAAAATCCACATCCCGGTGATCGCGATGAGCCGCGAGTACAGCGTTATGATAAAGCACCAACTCGGCCACAAAAGCCTTGTCCGAATAGACAGTGCCATCGAGCAGAGGACCACGAGTCCCAGCGATTATCGCGGTGATATCCTCGCCGGTCACGGTCTTGTACGCCTCAAGCGCATGCGCGACGGCAAACACCTTGTCGCGATTGTCTTCGAGCAAGTCCCGCACCTTGCGGTACAGTTCATCCAGCTTGGCCTCGATGCGATCGCCGAGCATCTCTGGATTAGGTCCGCCATCGCGCCTCTTGCCGGTTACTCCGCGCCCGCTGGGTCGCGACGACCCGGTCCCGGACTTTTGGGTAATCGAATGCGACGATATCGTCGATCCCATGCCCCAATAACCTTCCATCAAAGTCGCAACCGTAGTGGCCGACTCCAGATCTCCAGAAACTCCCGAGGAGTTGTCTCCGTCAAAGAACATCCGCTCGCCCACCAACGAGGCAAGAGAGACCATGATGTCGGCCTCATACTCGGATCTCCAGCGCGTGAACTGATCTTCGGGCGGAATAGAGGCCACCAGGCCCAAGAAGTTGCTTCCCTTTTCGATTGTGGCTAGATCGATGGTCAAATGCTGGCGAATCTTGGATGCGGCCACAGCATGGCAGGCCTCATGCACAGCCACTGCATGGCGCTCTCGCTCAATGTATTCGACGTCGTCGGGAGGACCGAACTCCTTGAGCTGCTTGGCCCGAACGACATCGCGCCAGCTGATCACATCGCGCCCATCGCGGATCGCGATAATCAGCGACTCGTTGACAAGATCCTTGATGGTAGCGCCAGTCGCGTACGGAGTAATCGTCGCGAGTCTTTCGATCTCCTCGTCATTGAGGCTATGGGCGACCTTGTCGAAGTAGCCGCGATAGGTTCTGATCCGGCCCGCCTTGGAAGGATAGCCGACACGATAGATCCGGTCGATACGGCCCGGGCGCAAGAGCGCCTCGTCGAGCGACTCGGGCATGTTGGTAGCCATCATTACCAAGATCCGGTACTTCGGCGGGTCTTTGGGCTTGAGGCCAAGAGACCGCCTAACGGTCCGGTTGAAGAAGCCGCGCGGCTTCTTCAAGCCGGAAAGCTCAGTTAAGAGCGCCTGCAGCGTGCCCGCTCCTCCTCCACCCATGCCACCCATGCCTCCGGCTCCCGCGACAAAACGCGAAAGCCTCCCGTTGCGGGTAGTCTCGGTTCCGGTATCCAAGGAAGAGCCCTGATAAGAGCGAAATACTTCGGCCATGGTCGAAGGCGTAAGATAGCTGAGACCGTTGCAGGCCATCGCGTGTTTTGAGAACGACTGCGGCGAAGCGATATTGCCCCCCACGCCGCTCATGGTCCCTCGACTGCCCAAGGAGTCGGCCTCGTCGAAGAAGACGACGACGCCGCCATAACGCACCGCGAGCTTGCGCAGCTTGCGAAAGAGTCCCTTCACCTTGAGCACACCTATGCCCATGAACATATTGATGAACGCGCCTGGATCGACAAAGACAAAAGGATTCTCTGTCTCTCCAGCAACTGCTTCTGCCATCAGCGTCTTGCCTGTGCCCGGCGGCCCCCACAGCAGAATTCCGCCAGGAACATATCAGCCTTTGGCTTCAATTGCGTCGGGATCCTTCAAGAAGATGATATTTTCCTTGACGCGATCCAACACCGCATCCTGGCCCCAGACGTCGGAGAAGCGGGTCTTTATGTCGCCAGGGAAATATACGTCAATTCCGCCCTTGGAAAGGAACCAGAAAAGGCCTACGAACTGGATGATAACGAAAAAGAACGCGAAAGCGAGCTGCGCGAGCAGCGGAAGGGACGAGTAAAGCGCCGCCGGGGCTTGGAATATCGCCGTGAAGACAGAAAGGTGGTAGTGCCAGGCGAGCAGTAGGTCGATCACAACCAGAACGGCGGCTATCCGAGCAGCCCTGCCCAGGCGATACTTTGTCCAATCATTCATCTTGGAGCTGGAGTCCCCGAACCCCTTGAACAAGACCTCGGTAGCGAACGTGTTCCACTCTGGCGATCGTTCCGATATCAAATAGTGCATCTGGCGGACCAGCTCGATCGCGATCAAGAGAACCAGCCACCATGCCGTAGCCATCTCGTGTCGCGCCGCCTCTGAAAACGACATCAGCGGATTCCCCGACATCGCGCCGACCGTCATAAACAGCCAGATGACGATGAGAATTGAAAGAAACTTGACGCGATCCCAGGTCTCCATGGGCGGCCTTGTCTTCATCTCGGTTCGAGCGGATGATTCTTCTGGCTGGTAGTCCGAATCGTCAAACGGGGATTGACCCCGATCGCCTCGCATCTTCACTTAACGCTCCTAACGCTCCAGGAATCGACAATCTCGTTGATTACGGCCTTGTTGGCTTGGTAACAAGCCTTGGAACAACCCACGCCGATCAAGTAAACCCAATTTGTAGACGAATCGACCTCGGCAACCTGGGACAAGACCGAGGTCGCCCTCCCGGTCTGCTTAATTTCAACAACCATGCGCGAGCCTCGCATTCCGGCGGGAGTGACAAACTCGCTGTAACTCTCAGCCGTATAAACCGCTCCCGACGTGCTCGACGTCGAAGAAGACAGCGGGTCGCTTGGAATGAGCAGCGTCCGGAGCGAAGCAAGCGAAAAGGTGTCGCGCTGCGAAGTCGATAGCTTCTTGGCCTGGGTGATGCCAAACGGCTGGTTGGCAAATATCCCCGTCAAGGCCTGAATCGAGTTCGTACGCTGGGCCGAAAACACATTCGCCCAATCTGCGGACTCTATCTGAGACAACTGACCTGGCGAAATGCTTTGTTGCGGAGTTGAAAATACTTGACTGGGCCCAAAATCGGACCATGTCGCTGGCACCTTGAAGTACATATCGGCACCCGAAGAGTTTACGAAGTTGAAAAAACTGTAATTGTTCGAGAGGCAACCCGCAAGGGTCACCCCGCCGAGGGCGAAAGCACCTATGGCTACCTTTCGCCGTGAAAGATACCCAGAATAAGACGGATATAGCCACTTCTGCCTGCGCGTGACTTCCGCGACCAAATGCCAACCTCTTTTGAAACCGGATTCTTCAACACTCTTGTTCCAAGACTATTCGTCTTTGGAGTCTATGAATAATGGCGTTAGCTGTAATTTTGCTGAATATGTTATCGGCACTTCGGAAAAATAAATAAAGGGCGGACGCGCAGATGGCGTCCGCCCTTTATCAGCATTTAGGCCTTGAAAAACCCTTGGGGCTAGTAGTCTTCCATCCCGCCCTGGGGCATCGCTGGCGCCTTCTCTTCCGGCTTGTCGACAACGACGGCCTCGGTGGTAAGGAACAGGGCGGCAATAGATGCGGCGTTCTGCAGCGCGGAACGCGTCACCTTGACCGCATCGATGACGCCGGTGGCGAAGAGATCTTCGTAGACGCCAGTCGCGGCATTGAGGCCCTCGGCGGGATTGGTAAGGTTCTTGACCTTCTCCACTATCACGCCACCCTCAAGGCCGGCATTGATCGCAATCTGCTTCAGGGGCTCCTCGACGGCCTTGGCCACGATACGTGCTCCGGTGGCCTCGTCTCCTTCGAGCTTCTCGGCCCTCTCCAGAATCGCAGCTTGGCTGCGAAGAAGCGCAACGCCTCCGCCAGGTACCACCCCTTCTTCGATAGCTGCCTTGGTGGTTGAAACGGCATCCTCGATGCGGTGCTTCTTCTCCTTGAGCTCGACTTCTGTGGCGGCTCCGACCTTGATGATCGCGACTCCGCCCGAGAGCTTAGCCAAACGCTCTTGGAGCTTCTCGCGATCGTAGTCCGAGTCGGTGTTCTCGATCTCGGTCTTGATCTGGCTTACACGTCCACGAATATCGTCTTCGCTGCCCGAGCCTTCGATGATGGTGGTCTCGTCCTTGGTGATCTCAACGCGCCGGGCGCGACCGAGAAGATCCAAGGTCGTATTCTCAAGCTTCAATCCGACTTCTTCGGAGATAACCTGGCCGCCGGTCAGGATAGCGATATCTTGCAGCATCGCCTTGCGACGCTCGCCAAATCCAGGAGCCTTGACGGCGACCGACTTGAAGGTGCCACGGATCTTGTTGACGACCAAAGTCGCCAGAGCCTCTCCGTCAAC
>JAJYGZ010000188.1 GCA_021790495.1 Actinomycetes bacterium | reverse complement strand
CGATGTCTTTCGGTCACCAAGTCTCGTCTCAAGGTAGATATTCAGGAACTCTTTGAACAAGACTTCCAATCCGACGAGGGTGATACCTATCCGATCGAAGGCGAGTTCGTAAATCTGGCCGAGATGGCGCGCGACGCCTTGGTGCTCGGATTGCCTGCGGCGCCACTTTGCAAGCCCGACTGCAAGGGCCTTTGCCAGGCGTGCGGAAACGATTTGAATCAACGCGACTGCGGCCACCGCGATGGCGGGATCGATCCGAGATTTAGAATTCTGGATCAACTAAAATGACCAATCTTTTTTTGGCTTGGATTGACTAGGGCGATAGCGCTCCGAGGCCTGTTAGAATTTACCGGGCAAAGTTTGAGCCCTCCGGCTCAGTCTTCGAAGATGTTCCTATACCTCAAGAGAGTCTGATAATAAGATGGCTGTTCCTAAGCGCAAAAGTTCCAAGGCCAAGGGCCGATCCCGCAAGGCGAGTTCGTGGGTGCTAAATGCGCCGTCCAAGAGCAGTTGCCCACAGTGCAATTTTGCTAAGCGTCCGCATCATATCTGCCCCAACTGTGGTTGGTATCACGGTCGTCAGGCCGTCGAGGTCAGATAATTTGCTACCTCTGGCCATCGACGTCATGGGGGGAGACAATGCCCCTGGCGTCGTAATAGAAGGCGCCAGACGTGCCCGGGCGGAGTTGGACGCCAAACTGATTCTGGTCGGTATGGCAGAAGTGGTTGAGCCACTTGCCGATGAGGGATTCGAAGTCGAGGTGACCCAAGAGGTCATCGAGATGCACGACGATCCGGCTTCTTCGGTGCGAAACAAGAGAGATTCCTCGCTCGTGCGTTGCGCCGAGCTGGTGCGAGAGCAGCGGGCATCCGGGATGATCTCTGCTGGGAATACCGGCGCCACCATGGCCTCGGCGCTGCTGAAGATGGGCAGACTACCCAAGGTCGCACGTCCAGCAATCGCTACCACGATTCCGGTCCCAGACTTTACGCCTACCGTAGTAATCGATTCGGGAGCGAATTCCGAAGTGATGGCGCCGTGGCTGGTGCAGTTCGCCGAGATGGGTTCGGTCTTCTCCTCTGAACTTTTTTCCATCAAGTCTCCTCGCGTCGGGATCCTTTCGATTGGCGAAGAGAAGGGCAAGGGAAACTTGCTCGTCAAGGAGGCATTCCCTCTCCTGGAAAGTTGCGACCGGATCAATTTCGTTGGCAACGTCGAAGGCCGGGACGTCATGAGCGACTCGGTTGACGTTGTGGTCTGCGACGGTTTTACCGGCAATATCGTGCTTAAGACCCTTGAAGGGGCGATGCGGGTACTGGCGAAGGTAATTTTCGAGCGCCTATCCAGTGGCGAAGACGGTCCGGAACTCGTCAACGCTGCGCTTCCCAAACTCCTTCCGCTGATGGATGAGCTCGACGCCGACTCTTATGGCGGAGCCATGTTGTTGGGCGTCAAAGGAATCTGCGTGATATCGCACGGATCATCTTCACCTAAGGCTATCTTCAACGCTATTGCAACCTCGATGCGATTGGTTGAGCATGGCCTGGTGCAAAAATTGATCAATGCTGTAAGTATCTAGTCCATAGCTCGTTTAGAAGTTTTTAGCTCAGATAACAGGAGGTTATCTTGTCCCTTTCGTCTAAGTACAACACCAAGGCCCAACTCTTCGAGACGATTCGCAACAACCTCGCCGATATCTTGGAGATCGAACCCTCTTCGGTTTTTGAGACCGCGTCGTTTTCAGACGACCTCAACGCCGATTCACTGGCGCTCATCGAGCTCGTTGAAGCCATGGAAGAGGAGTTCTCCTCTGGAGACCATGTGTTTCGCATCGAAGACGAGGATCTCGAGGATCTAAAGACGGTCCGCGATGCCAT
This sequence comes from Actinomycetes bacterium, assembly GCA_021790495.1. Taxonomy (GTDB): domain Bacteria; phylum Actinomycetota; class Acidimicrobiia; order Acidimicrobiales; family Acidimicrobiaceae; genus Acidithrix. Next base: position 8,132 of record JAJYGZ010000188.1, on the reverse strand, counting down.
AAATTACGTGGCTGAAAAGCTCGAAATCAGCAATTAAGCGTTCTGGTGGGAAAGGGCCGCGCCAATAGCTCCACCGCGTCGAGTCGTCGACGCTTGGCGATGTCGATCTCGGACTTGTTGGATCGGGCCGACTCGGACAACTTCGATCCTGACAATTCCGGGAATTCCACGCTCGCGCCGCACCTTGAGTCGATGCCCTCGCTGAGCGCAGCGCTAACCCATCGGTCGGCCTCGCTCGAAAATCCGCAGTTGGTCGACAACGAGAGGCTGGAGTTCTTAGGCGACGCCCTCATCGAGGCTCGCGTCTCAGAAGTGCTATTCCACAAATTTACGGAGCGCGACGAGGGTTTTCTCACCCTAGCGCGATCGTCGTTGGTGAACACCGACGCTTTGGCTTGGATAGCTATCGACCTGGGGCTGGACAGATACCTTCAACTTGGTCAGGGCGAACGTAGCAGTGGCGGATCGCTGAAAAGGACGATCCTTGCGGGGGCCTTCGAGGCGGTGATAGCGGCGATTTGGATCGACTGCGGCCGCGAGAAGTCCACAGAAGCGATCGACAGCACGGTTCTTTTCGAGGTCGAAAACTTCGACGAGGCGGTTTCGCTTCTCGATCCCAAGAGCCAGCTCCAGGTGTATTTCGCCAAAGCGGGCCTAGATGCTCCGCGATATCGCACCGAGATGAGCGGACCGCAGCATGCCCCGCTCTTTATCGTCGAGGTTCACCTTGCGGGGGGCGCTACCTATCACGGCCAAGGCGGCTCGAAAAAAGAAGCGGAGCAAAATGCTGCGGCCGCAGCGATGGACGCATTGCTAAAGCTAAACGAATCCGGCGCGCCGAACAGTGCCTGAGGCGCCCGAAGTCGAGACTCTTCGTCGCGGATTGGAGAGCTTCGCCGTAGGTCGTCCGATGGGTCCGCCCAGGTTAGGGCGAGCCAGGATATTTCGTGACATGGAATCACCCGAAGTGCTCCAGGGTTTGCTCGATGGCGCGGTCTTTAGCTCGATTAGGCGCCACGGCAAATTTTTAATCCTTGACATCTCAAGGGATGATCTTGGGGAATCAGGTCTGGTGCTCATCTTGCACATGGGCATGAGCGGCCAACTCAGAGCGAGTGCCGTCTGCGGCCTCCAGGCGATGCGCGTCGCTCATGCTCATCTCACCTTCTGCTTTTTGGACCACACCGAAGTTGCATTCATAGATCCAAGGACCTTCGGGCGGGTCTATCTGGATCGCCTCGCCGACGGCGAGTCGCTTCCCCCGACGCTTTCGCACCTCGGGCCGGATATTCTCCTCTCGCAGCACCCTTTTGCGAAGCTGAGGGATCGTGCCGTAGATTCCCGGGTATGGATCAAGAAGATGCTGCTGGATCAATGCCTGGTCGCCGGAATCGGCAACATGTATGCTGACGAGGTACTCTTTGGATCTCGAATAGACCCTCGCCGCGAAGGCCGCTCTCTATCCAGATCCGAATTTGACTCCATGGAAGCGACTGCGGCCGAGGTGCTCAATCGGGCCGTGAAACTCGGGGGTTCATCGCTTGCCGACAGGAGCTATCGCGACATTGATGGCGATCTCGGGCGATTCCAAAATGAGCACCTCGCCTACGGACGCGAGGGCGAGCCATGCCCTAGATGCGCCACCGAGATTGTGCGAATCGTATCTGGCGGTCGCTCAAGTTTTTTTTGTCCGTCCTGCCAAGGGTAGTTCTCGGCTTGGCGACTGTGGCGGCAAGTGGGCAAAACCTTAGGGTATTGATGGGCTCAGTGCGAATCCTATCTTTGCGCAACTTCACTCGAAGTGCAGCGTATCACCTTGAGGGGTTTGAGCCCCGGAGGGGGACGCGCTTCGGGAGCTTAAATCACGAGGCCGCCTCGGCCGCAATCTGTCTGCTCGAGCGCTTGTCAAGATAGGCTAAGGCGTTGAATTTCCTTTGGAATAGCCGAGACGGCTACGCAAGGGCAGCGAAAGAGTGGCCAAGGTGAGCGAGACTTTAGGGTGCCGGATTCACGGCCGATCGTTACGCGGAGCGCCCGCGTGCATCTGAAGGCTCTGGCCCTGCGCGGCTTTAAGTCATTCGCGGATCCGGTGCGGCTTGAGCTGACCCCGGGGATAAATGTAATTGTCGGACCCAATGGTTCAGGAAAATCCAATATCGTGGACGCGATCTCCTGGGTGTTGGGCGCCCAGACCCCAAAGGCGCTTCGCTCGTCCAAGATGGAAGATGTCATCTTCGCCGGCTATGCCAAGCGAGGTCCGGCGCGGGGGGCCGCAGTGGAATTGATCCTCGACAATTCCTCGTCACGCCTCGGGCTGGATATGGCCGAAGTCGCTATATCCAGGGAGCTGTCGCGGAGCGGAGATTCGCGCTACGAATTGAACGGCCGGGAATGCCGCCTTATCGACCTGCAAGAGATCTTGGCCGATGCCGCGATCGGCCGCGGCCAGCACACCATCATCTCGCAAGGACATCTCGATGCCATCTTGGATGCCAGGCCCGAGGAGCGCCGGGCCACGATCGAAGAAGCTGGCGGGATCGCAAAGTACCGGCGTCGCCAAGAGCGGACCCGGCGGCGTCTGGAACTTGTCAACTCGGAGTTGGAACGGGCAAATGAGCTGGTGCGAGAGGTAAAGAAGCGGCTTCGCCCACTCGAGCGCCAAGCCGCGGCGGCAAAGCGGTACTTGGACCTAAACGACGAGATTTCCCAACTCAAGTCACACATTCTTGGTTCGCAATACAAGGGTTTTCTTGCCGCTAAGGCTCTAGCCCAGGCATCGATCGATTCATATACTCGAGAGATAGCGGTCATCGAGGGTCAAATTGCCGAGTTGCGCGCCGCTCGGACGGCAATCGACGAGCAAGACGCCGACGAAGAAGAGTTTTTGGAATCTGCGCTCCTGCCCCAGGTGATAGCTCTGCAAGGGCGTTACGACCGATCGTATGTGATAGCCACCGAACGCATTCGGAGCCTGGAATCGATGTTGGCCTCCCTTGAAGACGACTCGGATCTCAGAAAGATCGATGCCCAGATGGAGAAGCTCGAGGGCGAGCGTTCCGAACTGGAAGAAGCGGTAATGAGGATAGCACCCGCCTTGGATGAGTTGGAACACCTTGAACGGGATTGCGAGGAAGCGGCATCGCACAGTTCGCAGGTCGAACTTTCGTCCATCGAAGCCGCTGAGAGCGCTGCGGCCACCAGGCACCTGGAACTGTCCAAGGCACGCGCTGGTCTGTCAAAGTCTGCAGAGGCCTTCGCGGACTCGCGCAGGCGCGGCGAGGCGCGCCTCTTGGATTACCAGACTCGCCTTGGCGCAGAGCAGTCGTCGATTGCCCAGCTAAACAATGAACTCGAAGGCCAGGTGCTCGCGCATCAGCGTGCCAAGTTGCAGGCGGCTGAGCTTGTCGAACTCCTCGGGGCTCGGCGCCGCGAAGAAGAATCAGCCGCCGATTCGCTTGGAGCTGGACGGGTTGAACTCGGTTCGGCCAAAGCGGTTTACGAGACCTTGGAAGCCGGCTCAAAAAGCCTTCATGCCAAATCCCACCTCGCTTTGGCGCGATCGGTCGGCGAACCGTACGGAGTGCTTATCGAACTTCTGGATATCGAGCCAGGATATGAACGGGTAGTCGAAGCGGCGTTGGCTCCGTGGGGCACGGCGGTGGTTCAAGTCGATCGAGCGCTCGCACTAGCGAGCTACCGAAAGATCAAAGACGCCTCTAATCGCGCCGCGGTTATCGCGCCAGTCACTACGATGGCCTCGATTCCCCGGATGGCTCCGATGGACAACCTCGTGGGTGTCGCCAACTTTGTACGCTCCGCACATCCCGCGGTCGCTGAACTGGTCAATTGGCTGCTCGCTCGCAGTTATTTCTTCGAAGGCTCCCTGGACGATGCGGTCTCGGCGGGCCTGGATTTGGGCGGGTATCAGCTGGTGAGTGACGCCGGAGACAGGATTTCAGAATTCGGATTCGAGGCCTTTGAGGGCGGCGAAGTGGTTTCTCGGCGTGCCTTGAGTGCCGCCAAGGCCCGTCTGGACGCCGCTTCGGTTGAGGTCAGCGAGGCGGAGGCTGTGTTTGCCCGAGTGCGTCAGGCGCGCCAAGAAGTCGAGGCCGAACTTAGGGCGGCCGAGGCTCTAACCGCCAGTACCCAGAAAAGCATCGACTCCAATAAGAACCTCCTCGAACGGGCTCTTGCCTCCCAGGAGCATCTCGTCTCGGCAATCGACGAATCCCTAGAAGCGCTGCGCCGGACTCTCTCAGAGGAGTCCCGAGTCCGTGGGGAGGCTGGCGCGCTAGATCTCGAGTTCTTGGAGGTTGAGTCGGGTCTCGACGCCTTGAGGGAGGCACTTGGTTTGGCCAGGGCCGAATCCGCCCGCATCGCGGCGGAGCGGGCTTCTCTTCGGACCCGCCGTTCCGCGATCGAGGTGGGTGCGGCAAGGCTTCACGAGCGCCTTGCTCTCTGCGGCTCCCAGATCGAAGCTCTGGTACACGAGAGAGAAGCGCAACTGGCGTCGCGCCTTGGCAACCTTCCCAGAATTTCCACTGCTTCGGCCCAACTCGAGCGATATCGCGCCATCGCCGTCGAATCGCACGCCTGCATGGGCGAACTCGCGGCGATGGCGTCGCAATTGCGCGAGAATCTCCAACGCCAACAGGAGGAGCGCAGCGCGCTTGCCGCCGAGATCGGAAGACTATTACAACAAATCGAAGCTCACGCCCATAAGAAATTTCTCCTGAGCGAATCGTTGCGATCCCTAGAGGGCGAGCTACGTGACGCCACTATTCGCGCAGAGGTGATGGGCGAGCGGATCTGGCGCGAGCTCGAGGTAGCCCCTGAGGTAGCGGCGCAGATCCCCATCCTTCCTGGCGTCAGCACCGATAGCGCCGAGGCGCACCTCAAGGAGCTACAAAGCGAACTAAGCGCGCTTGGTCCAATTAATCAGCTCGCCGTCCTAGAACTCGAAGAGCTGAACGAACAGCAAGATTTCCTTGTGGCGCAAGTGGCAGACATCACCTCTTCGCGCTCGGAGTTGCGCAGCGTCGAAAGGGAGATCAACAAGGAGATGCTCGAAGTCTTTAGCGCGGCACTAACCGACATCGCGGGAAATTTTGCCGAGATCTTCCAACGTCTCTTTGCGGGTGGCCAGGCCAGCCTGGTGCTTACTCAACCCGACGATCCCCTCGAATCGGGAGTGGACTTTGAAGTAAATCTACCCGGCAAGTCGACACGGCGACTGGCGCTTTTGTCAGGTGGCGAGCGTTCCTTGGTGGCGCTGGGATTTCTCTTTGCCGTGTTTCAATCCCGCCCTTCACCGTTTTACGTCCTTGACGAGGTCGAGGCGGCCCTAGACGATTTGAACCTGACTCGACTTCTGGGCTACTTGTCAGATTTTGGGGAGCAGTCTCAGCTGGTAGTGGTGTCGCACCAGAAGCGCACGATGGAAATCGCCCACAATCTCTTTGGGGTTTCGATGAGTGCTGACGGATCCTCCAAAGTAGTCTCGGACCGCTTGGCCAAGCGGCAATTAAGCGTCTTTTCGCCATGACTCGGGTTTTCGCGCGAACTCTTTGCCTTGGCCCTGCGACGCCTAGACTTTGATGCACAATGAAGTCAATTGAAGTCATAATCGCGGCCGTAGTCGTAATTTCAATGGTCGGCGCCGTGGCACTGCGATCTTCGCGGCGTGGCGCATCGGTGCGAAATCGGTCCCGGGCCAGCGATTCAAGTTCCGCCGTATTGACACCGCCAAAAAGCAAAAAGACGGCGCGCGACTCCCATTCCCTGGGAACCGTGCCTCGGGTCGAACCCAGACCAAGGAACCGTTCTGACACCGAACCTTCGATTGACGATCGGGCTGTGGTGCGGCCATCGGCAACGGAACGGGTCCGACCAAACTTTTCCGGCGCGTTCGGATCTCTCTTCAAGCGCCATGCCATCGATGACGGGTTCTGGTCCGAATTAGAAGATTCCCTAATCTTGGCAGATGTAGGTTTGGAGACTGCCAACCGGATTGTAGAGGAGTCTAAGCAAAAAGTTCGCCAAGCCAAGATCTCTGATGCTACTGCAGCGCTCAGCGCGGTTCGAGAAGCGATGGAGGCCTCGCTGCTTGGCGCTGACCGCTCTTTGAATAGCGAAGGCCAAAAGCCGGTGGTATGGCTCTTTATCGGGGTCAATGGAGTCGGCAAGACTACCTCTATTGGCAAGATCGCCCTATATCTCAGCAAAGCTGGAAATCGGGTGATGATGGCCGGGGCCGACACCTTTCGCGCAGCGGCGGCTGACCAGCTCGGGCTTTGGGCGCAGCGGGCCAGGGCCGAAATTGTTACGGGTCAACCGGGTAGCGATCCTGCATCGGTGCTATTCGATGCGATTACCTCGGCTCGGGCCAAGGGCTACGACGTGGTGCTCGGAGATACTGCTGGACGGCTCCACAACAAGTTCAATCTCATCGAAGAGTTGAAAAAGATCTACCGGACCGTGGAGAAGGCCCAGGGAACGCTCGGCGAGGTACTCCTGGTGCTAGACGCAACCGTGGGCCAAAATGGCCTCGCTCAGGCGAAGGTCTTCTCCGAGGCAGTTGGCGTGACCGGGGTGGTTCTGACCAAGCTCGATGGTTCTGCGAAGGGCGGTATCGCGTTCGCCATCGAGCAAAACTTCCAGATACCGGTGAAACTAATTGGCGTCGGTGAAGGAATCGACGATCTTGAGCCTTTCGATCCAAAGAGCTACGTCGAGTCGCTTACCCGCCAGGACTAACCAGAAATGTTCGCCACCCCCGCCAGCTTAAGCGCCGTGAAGACAATGGCCAAGAATTTCAAAGGATACGAAATTGTTCGATAATCTCTCAACCCGTCTCGAAGGCGTGGTGTCGAAACTTAAGCGCAAAGGCCGGCTGTCCGCAGCAGATATCGAAGCGGCGCTCAAGGAAATTCGCGCCGCTCTGCTAGAGGCAGACGTTAACTTGAACGTGGTACGCAGCTTCGTCGAGGATGTGCGCGAACAAGCGATAGGTTCTGCGACATCCAGGGTGCTTACGCCCGCACAGCAGATTATCAAGCTGGTCAACGATGAGCTTAAAAAGACACTCGGCGGGGAGAGTTTCAGGCTCAACTTTGCCTCTGCGCCACCAACGGTAATTATGCTCGTCGGTCTCCAGGGTTCGGGCAAGACCACCGCGGCGGGAAAGTTGGCTCTTTGGTTCCGCCAGAAAGGTCGACACCCGTTGCTGGTGGGAGCCGACCTGGCCCGGCCCGCCGCGGTTGAGCAGCTACGCCTGCTCTCGGAATCCGCCAAGGTCGACTTCTTTTCAGAGACGACCACTCCCTCGGCGGTCGCCCTCGCGGGTGTCGCTCGCGCTCGCACTCTCGGCCGTGACGTGGTTATCGTCGATACTGCGGGGCGCCTCGCGGTTGACAAAGACCTAATGGAGGAGATGGCGCGCATCGAGGGTGCGATAAAGCCTGACTACGTCTTTCTGGTCGTCGATGCCATGATCGGCCAGGATGCCCTTGCAACGGCGAGTGCCTTCGCCGAGGCGGTAAAGGTGTCGGGCACCATTCTCACCAAGCTCGACGGAGATGCCCGTGGCGGCGCAGCCCTATCGGTGGTTGCGGTCACGGGTAAAAAGATCGCCTTTTCGTCGATCGGCGAGAAGCTCGAGGACTTTGACACCTTCCATCCCGATCGAATGGCCAATCGAATTTTGGGGATGGGCGATGTTCTTTCCCTTATCGAAAAGGCCGAGCGCCATATCGACAAAGATGTCGCCGAACGAGGCGCCAAGAAGCTTCAGTCAGGGAAGTTCGATCTCGAGGATTTTTTGGAGCAGATGCAGCAAGTCAAAAAGATGGGTCCGCTCAAGGGTCTGATATCGATGTTGCCGGGAATTCCCAAGGAGATCAAGGATGTGGACGTCGATGAAGGCGAACTCGCCAAGGTCGAAGCGATAATTTCCTCCATGACCAAGAAGGAGAGACGCGATCCGAGCTTGATCGACGCCAGCCGCCGTCAGCGTATCGCAGCGGGTTCCGGGTCGTCGTCGGTGGCGGTTGGCAATCTGCTCAAGCAGTTCAAGGACATGCAAAAGATGATGCGCCAGATGGGAGTGGGGGCGCCATCGCCCACAAAGAAGT
>JAJYGZ010000368.1 GCA_021790495.1 Actinomycetes bacterium | reverse complement strand
TGCGCTCCGAACTCGACGCAGCTGCGCTTAGGGCCGCCAAAGCCATCCGCTATGTCGGGGCCGGCACGGTGGAATTCGTAATGGGATCCGACTCCAAGTTCTTCTTCCTCGAGGTGAACACCCGCCTCCAGGTGGAGCACCCCGTCACCGAAGCCGTCACCGGACTGGATCTGGTACGCCTTCAGATTCTCGTCGCCGAAGGCCACCCGCTTCCCGCCGAAGCTATCGAGGCGACGATTACCGGGCACGCCATCGAGGCCAGGCTCTATGCCGAAGACGTCGCCGCAGGCTTTCTCCCCTCGACCGGGACTTTGACGAAATTCTTCGTCCCGGCATTGCCGGGCATCCGCGTCGATACCGGTGTCGCCGAAGGCTCCAAGGTAGAGATCCACTACGATCCGATGCTGGCCAAAGTCATCGCCTATGGCGCCACGCGCGAGGCGGCCCGGCGACTCCTCGCCAGGGCGCTTTCCGAGGCTCGAATCCATGGGGTGCGCACCAACCGCGAACTGCTGGTGGCGATCTTGCGCGAGGATCAATTCGCCAAGGGCGCTATCGACACCGGATATCTGGTTCGACACGATCCGATCGCGCTCATCGAATCGTCAGCTGATCCGAACGCCGATGCGATCCACGCTCTCGCGGCGTCACTCGGGGCCCAGGCGGCACGCCGCGGCGCAGCTAAAGTGCTTGCCAGCATGCCATCGGGGTGGCGCAACGTCGCGAATGCGCCCCAGCATGTCACCTGGATTCTGGACGCCAAGCAAATCCAGGTCTCCTATCGCTTTGGCCGCGAGGGGCTCAGTGCCCAGGTGGGGGCGAACCCGATGGGCTAGGTGGTATTGCACCACGCGAGCGCGACGCTCGTCGACATCGAGATTGACGGGGTGCGACGGCGCATCGAGGTTCACCAATGCGGGGACACCTGCTACCTCGACAGCCCGCTCGGCGCCACCACCTTGGTCGAGCTTCCCCGTTTCCCCGAACCGGATCTGCTCGCGGCCCACGGTTCTCTGATAGCGCCGATGCCCGGCACCATCGTCAGGGTTCTGGTTTCCCCCGGAGACGTCATCGGCTCGGGAGATGCGGTGCTGGTGCTTGAAGCAATGAAGATGGAGCACACCGTTCGCGCTCCGCATCCCGGGGTGGTAAAAGAGATCCGGGTGACACTCGGCCAGGCGGTAGACGTCGGGGTCACCCTGGCAGTTGTAGAGGAAGCCGAATGACCGAGGCCATCACCTATGAACTTCGTGGCCCGGTCGCCTGGCTCACCATCAGACGCCCCGAGGCTCGCAACGCCCTCAACAAAGCGGTACGCGAAGGACTCTTCGCAGGCTTTGCGCGCTTCAACCAAGACTCCCAGGCGAAGGTGCTGGTTCTCACCGGAGAGGGCGACAAGGCCTTTTGCGCCGGTGGCGATCTGGTGGAGATGGCAGAGACCTCCCTTGGGGTCCCACCTATTGACTTCGTACCCCAGCCCGGGCGAAATATCGCCATCGACAAGCCGACGATTGCCGCAGTGAATGGCATAGCGTATGCCGGAGGCTTTCTCCTGGCCCAGAATTGCGATCTCTGCATCGCGGCCGACACCGCGCGTTTCGCTGTCACCGAAGTCAAGGTCGGGAGGGGATCGCCCTGGGCGGCGCCTCTGGGCTGGATGATTCCCCCTCGGGTCGCAATGGAGATCCTCCTCACCGGAGATCCGATTAGCGCCCAGCGCGCCTACGAGCTTGGCTTGGTCAACAAAGTCGTCGCGCCAAGCGAACTCACAGATGCCGCCCAGCACCTCGCCGAGCGCATCGCCTCCAATGCGCCGCTCTCGGTATTGGCAGCCAAGAAGACCGTGCGCCTGGTAGCGGAATATCCCCTTTCGCAGGCCTTCGTCGAAGCGGAGCGCATCTACGAGCCGGTCTATCTCAGCGATGACGCCCAAGAGGGGCCGCGGGCTTTTTCCCAAAAGCGTACGCCGAACTGGAGCGTGGGCGACCTGGGCGACGAGACGGACCAACTGCTCTCGATCCTGGTCACTTTGGAGGAAAAGGAGTGGGAGCTTGCTACCCCCGCGCCGGGCTGGGCGATCAGAGACCAGGTCAGCCATCTCGCCTACTTCGACCAGTCTGCGGTGCGCGCACTGCTCTACCCTGAATACTTCAAGCTTGACGCCGCCGAGCTGCTCGCCATTGGAGACAGTTTCCCAGACGAGATCGCATTGCGCTATTGCCGCATCGCCCCAAGCGAGCTCATCCAATGGCTAGGCGATGCCCGAGCCGAACTCATCGCGGAGTTCTCAGCGGTGGATGAGCGCCATCGAATCCCCTGGTACGGCCCGGAAATGAGCGTGGCGAGCGCCGCTACGGCGCGATTGATGGAGACCTGGGCGCACGGCCAGGACATAGCCGACGCGCTAGGGGTGACCCGCGAACCGACGTCTCGGCTGCGCCACATCGCCCATCTCGGCTATGCCACTTTCGCCTTTTCGCACCAACTGCGGAATCTGAGCGTCCCACAGGTGCCAGTCCGCGTCGAACTCACCGCGCCCGACGGATCGACCTGGAGCTATGGTCCCGTAGATGCCAAAGAGCGGGTTGTAGGAACGGCACTCGAGTTTTGCCTGGTGGTAACCCAGCGCCGCAACGTCGCCGACACCGCCCTCAAGGCGACCGGCGAGGCTGCTTCAAGGTGGATGGGCATCGCCCAGGCCTATGCGGGAGCAGCCGGGCAAGGGCGCGCGCCGATCGGATCCTTCGGGGAAGAGCAGGGTCACCGATGACAGCCAAGCGTCCGGTTCTAATCGCCAATTGCTCGGGCTTTTACGGAGATCGTCTCGCCGCGGCCAAAGAGATGGTCGAGGGAGGTCCGATCGACTTTCTTACCGGAGACTACCTGGCCGAACTGACCATGCTGATCCTCTGGAAGGCGCGCCAGAAGGACCCGGGCGCTGGCTATGCCAAGACCTTTCTCACCCAGATGGAACAAGTGCTCAGAACCTGCCTCGATCGCGGCATTCGGGTGGTATCCAACGCCGGCGGATTGAATCCGCCCGGCTTGGCCGCGGAGCTCGCCCGCCTTAGCGAGCGCCTCGGGCTAAAGGCGAAGATCGCCTACATCGAGGGCGACGATATTTCGGCTTCGCTCCCATCGTTGATGGAGGCCGGCAACGACTTCGCCAATCTCGACACCCAGGTCGCCTTTTCGGCGGCGAACGTCAGCGCCATCACCGCCAATGCCTATCTTGGCGCCTGGGGCATCGTCGAGGCGCTAAGGGGCGGCGCGGACATCGTCGTGTGCGGGAGGGTCACCGATGCCTCCCTAGCGGTCGGCCCAGCGGCCTATTGGCACAACTGGGCGCGCAGCGACTTGGACGAGCTGGCTGGCGCGGTGGTAGCCGGACACATCATCGAATGCGGTCCTCAGGCAACTGGAGGAAACTACTCGTTCATCGGCGAGATTACCGATCGGCGCTACCCGGGATTTCCCATCGCCGAGATCGCGGCGGACGGATCGGCCGTGATAACCAAGCACCCCGGCACCGGCGGCTTGGTGTCGGTTGGCACGGTCACCGCCCAGCTCCTCTATGAGATCGCCGAGCCGCAGTATCTCAATCCCGATGTCGTCGCGCACTTTGACACCATCACGCTTGCCCAAGCGTCCATGGACCGCGTCTTAGTCTCGGGCACCCGCGGGACTCCACCTCCCAGCGATCTCAAGGTCGCCCTCAATTACTTGGGCGGATACAAAAACACCATGACGCTGGTGATAACCGGCCTTGATATCGAGGAGAAAGCGCAATGGGCCCAAGATGAGCTCTTTGGGATCCTTGGGGGCAAAGAGAGCTTCGGCGAAGTGGATGTCCGGCTGATCCGCTTCGACCGCCAAGACGCTCCCAGCAATGAACTCGCCACTGCGCATCTGAGAATCACTCTCAAAGATCAGAACCCCTCCAAAGTCGGCCGGGCCTTTTCAAACGCGGTGATGGAGCTGGCGCTTGGCGGATATGCCGGCTTTCATACCACCACCACTCCAAGCAGCGAGAGCGCCTATGGCATCTACTGGCCAACGCTGGTTCCCAGCGCCGTTGTCAAACACCAAGCGGTACTCCCCGACGGCTCAAGGGTCACAATCGATCCCGCGGCGTCCGGGCCGCTCGCCGCAGTTGTTCCCCGCAACAAAAAGAGATATCCAACCTTGGCGAGCGCCAAAACTCGCCTCGCGCCGCTTGGAACGGTGTGCGGAGCGCGCTCTGGGGATAAGGGCGGAAACGCCAACGTGGGAATATGGACGCGCGACGAGGTCTCCTTCGGTTGGCTGAAAAACCATCTCGACGTCGAGCGCTTCGGTGCCCTCCTGGGCGAGGCCGACGGCCTTGAGATCCGCCGCTTTGAACTCGACAATCTCTATGCCCTCAACTTCGTGGTCGTGGGGCTGCTCCAAGAGGGGGTAGCCTCTTCGACACGCCCGGACCCCCAAGCCAAGGGACTGGCGGAGTACATCCGCTCGCGCTACCTCGAGATCCCTATCGAACTCCTAGGCGAACCTTTAGATAGCGCAGGCGCCGATGGATAGCTCGGCGCGACCAAAAAACGTCTTGACGCGATGCGGCAGAGTCCGCCACGCTCAGGGCATCAGTGCGGTTCACCCCGGTGTGGCCCGCCCAAGGATGCCCGAGCTCCCGTCAAGGGCGCGACCGAGCCCGCCTCGCGCGCCCGAATCAAATTACGACCGACTCAAAACAATCTGAAAGAGGTAGCAAAGATGGATTTTACGACAGATGAGGATCAGTTAGCGATCAGAGCGGCAGTGGCTTCGATCTGCGATGGCTTTGGCCCGGAATACTACCAAAAGCACGCCGAGGCCCGTACCCCGACAACCGAGCTTTGGCAATCCCTTGGGACCCATGGCTACATCGGCATCAACCTCCCCGAACAATACGGAGGCGGAGGTGCGGGGATGGTGGAGCTGGCTGCTGTCTGCGAGGAGAGCGCCGCGCGTGGAACCCCCCTGCTGCTGCTCTTGGTGTCAAGCGCCATCTCTGGCGAGGTGCTGGCCACCTACGGCTCGCCCGCCCAGCGCGAACGCTGGCTCCCCGGCCTGGCCTCGGGAGAGTCAAAGATGGTCTTTGCCATCACCGAACCGACAGCTGGATCCAATACCCATCGCCTTTCCACCACTGCCCGGCGCGAAGGCGACAACTGGAGCATCAGCGGGGAAAAGTATTACATCTCCGGCGTCGATGAAGCCGAATCGATCCTGGTGGTGGCGCGAACTTCAGGGCCGGAGGAAAAATCCCAGCTATCGCTCTTCGTAGTAGACAGCGACGCCCCGGGCCTAACCCGCATGCCATTGCCGGTCTCGGTCACGCTTCCGGAAAAGCAGTTCACATTGCACTTCGACAACGTCATAGTTGGCGAGGACCGGCTGATTGGAACCGAGGGCGATGGCTTCAAACAGGTCTTTCGCGGCCTCAATCCCGAGCGCATCACCGGCGCTGCCATCTGTGTCGGAATTGGACGCTACGCGCTCGAGCGCGCCGCGGCCTATGCCTCGAACCGAGTGGTTTGGGATGCGCCCATCGGGACCCACCAGGGGGTATCGCACGCCTTGGCCAAGGCCAAGATCGAGGTGGAGCTGGCTGCGCTGATGACCGCCAAGGCGGCATGGCTGCACGACCGCCACGAGCCGGCCGGGGAGGCTTCCAACATGGCGAAGTACGCCGCCGCCGAAGCGGCGCTCGCGGCAATCGACGCCGCGATTCAAACCCATGGGGGCAACGGCCTGGCGACTGAATTCGGCCTTATTCCCTACTGGGGGATGGCGCGTCTGCTTCGCATCGCCCCGGTGAACAGAGAGATGATCCTGAATTACGTCGCCCAGCACTCGCTCGGGCTTCCCCGTTCTTATTAGAAAGGCATCCGTGGCTACATCTCAACTCTTTGACAATTTGATACATCGCGTCAACGTGGGCGACAGCCTCACCCGAACCGCGTATCGCTATCCCGAAGCCGTCGCGATCATAGATCGCGATATTCGCCTTAGCTACCGGGAGTTCAACTCCTGGGTGAACCGCACCGCCAATGCGCTTTCGGCGCGAGGCTACGCCAATGGGGATTCCTTGGCGCTCGCATCGGCAAACAGCGTCGAGTTCTTGGTCACTTACTACGCCTGTGCCAAGGTGGGCATCGTGTGCGTGCCGATCAATCTCGGTTGGAGATCCGAGGAAGTCGCCTACGTACTGGGGCACTCCAAGTCTCGCGGGCTGGTCATCGAGACCCAGCTCATCGAAGCGATCACCCCTGCGATTACAGAATCCCCAGGTGTGAGCGAAGTCTTTTGGGCGAGAGGAACCGGTGAGGCTCCGACGACCCAAGTCGCAGGTCGCGACGCCATTGACTTTGTCGACTTCGCCTCCGGATACTCCGACGCCGAGCCCGAGCACGTCATCGACGACAGAGATGCTCTCACCTATCTCTATACCAGCGGGACGACTTCGTTCCCCAAGGGCGTCATCGGGAATCACACCGCCATCTACCTCGAATCGATGACCATGGCGCTCGAGGGGCGCTTCGGCTCAGATGACCGCTTCGTCGCCATGATGCCGATGTTTCACACCGCCCAGCTCAACTGCCATTGCACCCCGGCGGTAATGGTGGGGGCGACGATCTACGTCGAAAGGGGCTTTAACGCCTCCAGGCTTCTCGGCCTGATCGAAGCTGAGCAGATCACCCAGATCTTTGGCCTGCCCATGATGTATCGCGAAATGCTCGAGCATCCAGATATCGCCACCACAGACCTCTCGAGCCTGCGGCGCGCGCTATATGCCATGGCGCCGATGCCAGAGGTGCAGCTGAGGCGCTGCATCGAGGTCTTCGACTGCGACTTTTACCTGCTCTTCGGTCAGACCGAGATGAGCCCCACCACCACCATCTTTCGGCCCGAGCACCAACTCAGCCACAACGGCGCGGTCGGAACCCCGGTGGTAAATGTCCACGTCGCGATCATGGACGAGAGCGGAAATCTCCTCGGCCAAGGGTCTCAAGGCGAAATCGTCTATCGCGGCCCGCACACCATGACCGGGTATCTCCGCAATCAAGAAGCGACCGACGCGGCGTTTGCGCACGGGTGGTTTCACTCCGGAGATGTCGGGCACTTTGACTCAGATGGAATCTTGTGGTTCGCGGATCGCAACAAGGACGTGATCAAGACCGGCGGAGAAAACGTCGCCTCGATCGAAGTCGAAAAGGCCATCTACGCGGCCGATACCAACGTGGCCGAAGTGGTGGTGGTGGGACTCTCGCACCAGCGCTGGACCGAAGCGATCACCGCGTTTGTGGTGCCGCGTCCTGGCACCGAGATCGATCCCGACGAGCTGATCGCCAAGGTTAAGACCATCATCGATCCCTACAAGGCGCCCAAGGCCGTGGTCGTGGTCGACTCGCTACCCAAAACCTCGACCGGAAAGATCCAGAAGAACCTGGTCCGGGAGAAGTTCGGCCACTACTACGAGGAGCCGAGTCCGTGATCCGAAATGAACTCGCCCCATGACCTTAAATGGGGACAACCATCTGCGCACCAGGGACCCGGCCCGGAAAGAAAAGATCCTCGAAGCCGCCGCGGAGCTGGTATCGCGCAATGGCTTTCACGCGGTCTCGATGGCCGATATCGGATACGAAGCCGGCATTTCCGGTAGCGGCGTCTACCGCCACTTTGGCTCCAAGGCCGAAATCCTCGTCACGCTCTTCGAGCGTGCCATCGACGACCTCTTGAGAGAAGAGGATGTTACGTTGCAGGCCAATCCTGACCTTTGCGAGGCCCTGAACCTCCTCATCGCGGGCCAGGTCGAATTCGTCATCAAGAACCGGACTCTCGCCCAGGTATATCACAACGAGGTCCATAACCTTCCCGAAGAAGACAGAGTTCGACTGCGGCGCAAGCAGAGGTTGTATCTCGAAGAATGGGTGCATCTGCTGCGTGAAATACACCAGGGGACCGACGACGCAGCTGCGCGAACTCTGGTTCACGGCGCCATCGGTGCGATACAATCAAGCCTCTTTCATAACGTCGGCCTCAACGACGAGCGGCTCCGCGACCTACTTACCCGATCGGCCCAAGCGGTGCTAAGTCTTGCGGCGTCGTAATCGCTGATCGAAGGATTCGGATCCTCTCCCGAAACCGCGATATTCGCGCCATACGCCGTTTCCCGCTACGCCGGAGTTCTTGGAACCCCTGGACACTTTTCTCGTTTTCTACCCATCGCATCGCCCCTCGGTTGGCACGCTCGACCTTTGCCGAAAGACCGAGGTCTCCTCAGGGAACGACCACCTCGCTCAGCGAGCCCGAAAAGACGTCATAGACGAAGCCGCGGATATTGGACCTATCGGGGATGAACGGGTTCGACTTGAGGCGAACCACGGTTTGGCGGACGTCTGCCCCAGTGTCTGAAAAGCCCTCGACCGCCCAAGTCGGGCGCATCCCCACCTCGGCCTCGATCTCTTTTATAAACTCCTCTGGCCTAAAGGTCAGCATCCCGCAATTGGTGTGATGGACCACGATAATCTCTTTGGTTCCCATCATCCGCTGAGAGATCACGATCGACCGCATCGCATCTTCCGTGGCGGCACCCCCGGCATTTCGAATCACATGGGCATCGCCCTCTTTGAGGCCGAAGATATCAAAGATGTTCATACGCGAGTCCATGCAGGCCAAGACCGTGAGCCCCAACTTAGGTCGAAGCGCAAGGTCGCCCTTGTCGAAGGTGGCCTGGTACTTACGTGCATTGGCCAAGAGACCTTCGGTCGATGTCAACATTTCTCCTTCTTGGTTTGACTTAATTCCGATCTTAGGGCACGACGTGCTGGGCTCTCAATCAAGTTATATCCGATCATAATTCCTACGCCGCTGAGTAATTATCCCAGCGGCATAGGATGAAAAAGTGCCCCACCTCGCCCGAGATTGCGAGCGACTACGCCCGACACAGCGCCTCGTCCACCTCCAGGTAAACCCAGTGTCATCGACAGCCCTGTCATGGAGTGCCCAAGCGCACCCTTCAAGGTGGGTTGCACCCGAAAGACAGCTGTCGCACCCCTCGATTTTGGACCATGCGCTTCTCTCGCCGACGCTGTTGTACGGCTCGAATAGCTTTGCTGGTGCGAAGGGCGGCAAATACAGAGGTATCGTTGGGATTGCGAGAAGGAGTTGACCGGAAAATGAAATTGACGAATCTTTTGCGCTTTGGGTCGCGAGCATCGATGGCAGCCATCTTTCTTTCTTCAGGAATCGACGTCATGAAACATCCCGAGGGGCGCGCCGAAGTCGTAAAGGAATTTCTCGATCAGGTGAGATCAGTGGTTCCCGGACTTCCCGAGGACAATGTCACCTTGGTGAAGGCGAATGCGGCCGTCCAGGTCGGAGCCAGCGTTTTATTTGCACTGGGATTTGGCACGCGCCTCACCGCCTGGATTCTGGCCGCTACCCTGATGCCTACCACCTACGCCGCGCACGCCTATTGGCGCATCGAGGATCCGAAATTGCGGAGTATGCAAAAAACGCATTTCAACAAGAATCTAGGAATCCTCGGCGGGCTATTGCTCGCCGCGCTCGAATCCAAAAAGCGAACTGAATAGCCGGGATTCACCTCGCAACCCGGAGTAACGAAGTTGAAGATAGCCCTGCTGCATACCGCAGAGTCAAACGTGGCGATATTCGACGCCACGGCGGCCAAGTTCTCCCGCATCAACGCAGCAGGCGTCGTGTCAAGTTCTTCCACAATCTGGAATAATATTTTCATTATCGACTAATTTGGTGGTAGCGTTCTGGTATTCCCCGGTCAAGGAAGGACCGCACACAGATGATTCGCAACGACGCGCAAACGCTCGATGAGCTCGTGAGGTCGCTACCACCCGGAAGCGTAATCACCGATCCGGCCAGCATGGATGCCTACCGCTGGGATCGGGCCAATGACCCGGACGCGGGAATCCCGCTCGCCGTCATACGGGTCACGTCGACCGAAGAGGTTCAGATGGTGATCCGCTTCGCAGCTGCCACCGGAACACCGGTCGTGCCCCGCGGCGCCGGCTCCGGTCTCTCCGGTGGCAGTACGGCGATCCAGGGTGGCATCGTCCTCTCATTGGACAAGATGAAGACCATCCAGATCGACCCGGTCACCCGCACCGCGGTCGCCGGACCGGGCGCTTTTAACGCCGAGGTGAAAGCCGCCGCCGCCAGTCACGGCCTGTGGTACCCGCCGGACCCGTCCTCGTACGAGTTCTGCTCGATAGGCGGAAACGTCGCCACCAACGCGGGCGGGCTGTGTTGTGTGAAGTACGGGGTCACAAGCGACTACGTCCTCGGGATGACGGTAGTCCTC
>JAJYGZ010000012.1 GCA_021790495.1 Actinomycetes bacterium | reverse complement strand
TCGACTCTCGGGCCCTGGTGCCATCCATAGCCGAGATGGCGAGTAGCCCCCATCTGAATGAGCGCGGGAGCAGGCTCGTCTTTTACCACTTCGATTTCGGTGATTTCTTCGACCGCCTCGATGAGGGCGCTGCGGACCCCTTCGGAAAGCGTCAAGGCGGACATCGAGCAACCCGTGCAGGCGCCAAGGAGGCGCACATAAGCTACCGGGGGATCCACTTTGACGAGTTCCACATCGCCGCCATGCGAATTGAGATACGGCCGTATCGATTCAAGAGCCCGATGCGCTCGTTCGGTCGGCCCAGTGCGCAAGATACCCGCGCTCAAGAGCAGAGCGCGCACCACCGGGTCGGCGGCGAGGTGGCCCAATACTTCGCCCCCGCCAGGCACTTCATCGCGGAGCACCTTTACGATCTGCTTTAGACCGGCACGATAGAACTCCTCGACGGCTTCTTTGACCGCGAACGCCGCGCGCTTGTCCTCGGTGTCGATATCCCCGAGCCGACTGAGCGCCTCGTCGAGCGCCGAGGCTAGAGCTTCAAGACCTTCCATGGTCGCAGAATCCATTTGCGTCAATCCCCCGCACAGCTAAAGTAGCCGATAATTTCTAGATACCAGGTCAAAACTGCGGTGCCCGAAAGTCGTAACTCATCGACAACTCCGCCGTTTCCACGGTCTTTCTCACCAGCAGTGCCGAAAAGGCATCTTTTGCCACCTTGACAAGCAAGCCTTCGATCGATCCGTCGTAGTTCGCAATGGTTACACGCTGGCGTTGGAGTCCCTGAAGCACAAAACAAGCCCCGGCGGAATCGACAATGCCAAAGTCGTTGAATAGGGCGTCGACAAAGTCCGATACCAGCTGTGCAACACTCTCATCGGGAGACTTCAGTCGCGCCAAGGCGGCGTCTTCGCCTTCAAAGCGCGCCACGGCGCGTTCGAAGAGGCGATCTTGAGAACTCATCAGCACCAGATCGAAGAGCGACCGGCTCCAGGTCTCCATCAGCTCGAACTCCCTCTCCCGACGCGTTCCCGTTCGATATGATCGAGAACCTCCCGAATGGTGGCGATCTCTGGATACATCCCGAACTCTTCGAAAAGTACCCGGGCATCGTGCAGCTTCGCCTTGGCGTGGTCAAACATCCCCAGATGAGCGAGTGCATTGCCTTGGTTGGCGCTAACGCGAGCGTACCCCATCGGATCCTCATTGCGATCCCTCAGTTGAAGAATCTCTTCGTATATTTCCACCGCTTCGACCAGGTTGTCGCCTTGGCGAGCCGAGGGCGCATAGACCAACGCGTTGGCGAGGTTCAGTCTGGCGCTAGCCCAAGCTTGGGGAAACATCGCGGGGTCGAAGGCGGCAACGGCGTGGCGCAATGAAGCTATCGCCACCCCGTAGCGAAGCTGATCGGAGGCCTCGGCCATCGGCATTGCCAAATATGCCAGCGCCAAGTTCATGTGCGCGGTACCAAAAACGAAGGGCGAAGACTGTGCCGAAACCAACCTGGTGGCATCCATATAGTGCTTTACCGCCTCTCTAAGAGCCGCGGGATCACCCGCCATTTGCTCATGGAGCGCGATAGCCAAGCTCAGGTGCACCTCGGCGGCAAGGTCGTTGAGGTCGGTATTGCCGAGCGCTTCGAGCGCCTCGCTCAGGATCTTTATCGCTTCGCCACATGTGCTTGGCTCGCCCAGCAGGATCTGGGCCAAATCCGCCCGAAGTCCGGCGGCAAATACTGGCGAGGTCTCGCCGACCAGCGTGATGGCCTCTCTCAATAGTTCCACTGCGCCACGTGAATCGGACAGCTCCAGCAGATAAGACGCCTTGGACGAACAGAGAATTGCCGCGATCGGCGCCCCAGTTGCACTCTTGTAGTCGGGGAGTTGGCAATACCCGTTCAAATACCCTTGCCACCTCACCAAAAGCTCCATGTCGCCGCTAGAGCGCCCCAGGAGTGCCTCAAACCGCTCGCGCGTCGGCGCAAGTACCAGCTGGTTGAATTCACGCACGGCGCCACTTGCCGGAAGTGCGTTGGCAATCTCGACGGGGTCGGCTCCCGACAAAGCAAGTTGGTAGTAGCGCGCTTCCGGGGGAAATTCCGAAGGACGCTTTCCGGCCCGGCACCCGCTGGCAATTTGGGCGCATTCGGAAGTATCGGGCAACAAGAGCATCCCCGCGGGGAGCCCGAAGATGCCAAGGGGCTGGCGATCGAGACCCAGAGGTTCGAGGATCGATTCATCTTTCACGCTCTCAATCATTTCATCCCCCATAGGTATCAACGTTGGCACATCTCGAAATTAGCGAAGCTGCAATCTCTGCCAGGGACTCGGTGCGATAAGTCGATATCCGTTTGCGGACCACGCCATCGGGAAATACCACTTCGATCCACACCGTGAATTGCCCGGCCTCGGGCTCGACCGAAGTTGTCGCCCAAAGCGCCCCGTCCATTGCCGCTTCCTTCCGTGTTCAAAGCAGGACTGCGAATGATCTAGACCTCGATGTCGTAAAGACCCCCATTGAGGTCGATCCAAAAGCATCCTCGGTCGCCCGACCATTCAAAGAGATAATCTCCGTCAAGAGCCGTGCCGTAGTCGCGGATCACCTCGTCAATAAGCACCGACCTGTTCTGGCGCGCGTCCCGAACCTTGACAATCAAGCCGCCGTTTGCGGCCGACGCCACCGGGAATACCTCGAGACGCCCGTTGTTGGCCTGAACAATCAGTACCCCTGAGGCAAAGTTCGCCTCGGCCACCTCCGCGCTAAGGTGCAGATACCCTGCGCGAATCTGCATGGGAACGGAATCAAGCGCCAAGGTCGCCATTTGACTTGCGGTCACGTACACCCACTTCGCTGACGATCAGTTCCCGCAGGCGATCCTTGGCCTCGACAACGGCTTTTGACAAGGGCTCTCCGACTTCGAGGTTCTCGGCCTCGATGAGAAACACGGTCACTTTCTTGGGAAACTCGCTGCCTAAAAGCCAGTGTGCCAGGGCTAGCGAGTGGTCCCATCGAAACGCGTGGCTGTGTATTCCGCTCAGCGGGGGAAGGTTCTCGACCTCCTCGCCAGGAATTCTAAATAGCGTTCCCGGAACCGACCCCGTCGACGAGGCGTCGATGAGAATCGCCTCTTGCGCTCCCCTCATCTTGAACGCCACGTCCATTCCCGCTGTCCCGCCATCAACCAGAGTCACATCAAAACCCAAGTCGTGTTCGAAGAGCTCGCGAATCAAGACTGGCCCGACTCCATCATCGCCACGCAACAAGTTACCGCATCCCACTATCACTACGCGCGAAGCGGGACTCGCGCTCGGGCCATAGCCCACCGCGTCAATCGCCGAGGTTCCAACTTGACTTTGTTGCATCGCAGCTTCCACTCGTTACACCATGCCATTGACGACGAAGCGGGACAGTTCCTTTCCGTTCTTTCCGTCATAGGCATGCACGGTACACACCAAACAAGAATCGAAGCTACGGGCAACATGGCCGAGTTCGACCGGGTCGGTGGGATCGACAATGGGGCTTCCTACCATAGCCTTTTCCATCGGTCCAAGCACGCCGGCACCGTCACGAGGTCCAATATTCCACGCAGTAGGCGTAACCACCTGGTAATTGGCGATCTTTCCGTCCTCGAGCACGATCCAGTCGCACAGCGCGCCGCGCGCCGCTTCGGTACCTCCGAAGCCTTTTCCATCGGCCAGCTCAACCGGCTTGGTATAAAAGCTCTCCTGTAGGTCGATCTGGCCGAGCCACTCCTTGACCCACTTGTAGTATTTCGGAGCTTCATGCATCCGGGCGAGTTGGCGCACCATGATGGAGGGGCCGATCGATCCGATCACATTGACGAATAGGGGATCGTAGTCCTGATGCGATCCAGCCCCTGGCCCTCCGGCGACAACGCGCCGAGCAAGGGGACCGACTTCGAGGGGAATATAGCCCTTGCCTGGTACATCGTACCGAGGAGACTTGGCCCACGAGTACTTGTCTTGCTTCTTGCCGATGGCCGGATCGATTGGCTTGGTCTCGCCTTCGAATGGATGCCGCGGCGTCGATCCTTCATAGAAGGAGTGCGCGACATCCTCGCGGACTCGTGCCTGGTCGAATTCGAAGAAGTCTCCTCCGGCGTATATCCCCGAGCGATTGATCAGCGCAGCATTCCTCGCATCTATCGTAGGGTTCGCATAGAGCCCGGGGTCGAAGTAAGTCCCGGTGGCCAAGTAGTTATTGACGCCCTTGCCATAGAGGTCGAGCCCGACATCCTGGCAGTAGCGGATAAAGAAGCCGCAATCGGAGTTGTATTGCGACTCGTTCTCGTTCACCCAGGCCATTACATCTTCCCAAGTACGATTTTCAAGCCATCGGTCGACCGACCCGCCGAGCCAGATCTTCTCCAGCCATTCGTTCTTCCAGAATTCAAGGATCGAAAGCGATCGAGTCACGTCAGCAAGGGTGGGGGCGCACATAACCCCGCCGGGAACCATGAAGCTGGAGTGCGGCCACTGGCCGCCGAATATCGCGTAGATCTCCACCGGCTTATTGGAAAGAATCACACCCTTTTGGTAGTGCGCACCGACGTAAGGCGCGAATCTCCGCACCGCCTCCTCGTAGAGGGGCGATTTAGCGTAATTCTTGTTGACTAAATCGATCGCGAAGAGCGCATAGAAATACTTCGGAATGCTCTGCAGCGTCTCGACCGCTTGGGCGATATTTCGGATCAGGGTCGCATTGGAAGGCATCTTGGTCTTCCAAGCTACATCAAGCGCATAAGCGGACTTGTAGAGGTGACTTCCACCGCAGATGCCACAGATTCTCGGGGTTACGATCAGTCCAGCCTGGGGGTCTTTTCCCCGCAGGATGATTTCGAAACCTCTGAACATCGAAGCTTCAGTCCAAGCCGATGTCACGACGCCATCTTGAATCGTCACCCGGACATCCAGATCGCCTTCCACCCTGCCGAGGGGACTCACATGCAGATCGACTGCGGTCATTCTATTTCACTTCTCCTTAATCTCACTTTTGCAAAACTCTCGAGGTAAGCGCGGATCTCAATCTCGTGGAACCGCGATCCCCTTGGACTAAACCACGAACATATCCTCTTTGGACCACTGCGGAGCGGCGACTCGAGCCGCCATCGCATGGGCCATATAAGTGAGATGGTCGCTGCCTTCGGGCACTTCCCGAGGAACCACGCCACTTACTTTTTGGGTCTTAAAGACGGTCCCGGGCGCCAAGTCGAAGAAGGGGAACTCCGGCTCGGTACAGCCGGTGCAAGGCATGCCGGCTCGGGTCTTGGAGGACTGGCGGTTCCAAAGGATCCGATTGCAGGGCGAGTGCGTCATCGGCCCCCGGCACCCAAATTCGTAGAACAGGCAACCGGTCCGGGTGCCTTCGCCAAACGAGGTCGTCGACTGCTTGTACTCAAAGAATTGCACCCGGGTACAACCTGTCTGGGTGAAGCTCTTGAAGAATGTCTGGGGACGGTGCAGCTCGTCTAAGGCGATGTCGCCAGCGCGTCCCGACGCGAGCGCGACAATGATTTGTGTGATCCAATCCGGATGCGCCGGACAACCGGGGATGTTGATCACGGGCAGACCGAGCTTGGACTTGAAGTCGGATCCGAGAAATCCTCCCTTGGCCCGCTTGTGAAACTGCAGCCCGGTGCTTGAGGTGGGATTGGGCTCGGTGGCCGGAACGCCGCCCCAACAGGCGCAGTCGCCAAGCGCCACGACGATCTGCGCCTGCGCGGCGATATCGTTCACCCAGTCTTTCATTGGCCTTTCCGCAAACATATTGAAGCGCCCTGAATTATCCGGGCCTTCAATTACCGTGCCTTCAAAGACAAAGATGTCAAGCGGCTTGGCCCCCGAAGCAACGTCGTTGAAGATCTTTTTGGCCTGTTCGCCAAGTTCGGTACCCAATGAGGGGTGCCAGAGGAGATCGAGCCCGAAATCGACGATCAAATCGACGATGCTCGGCTCCTCCGCTGTAGTGAATGACATTGTGTTTCCCGAACACGCGCCGCCCTGTAACCATAAGACCGTTGCCACTTTTACGAATATCTCCTTCCAGATACGACGTTCGAATCTCTGCCGCCGCCACTCGTGGCCGCTTTCGCGCCCAAGAGCACACTTGCCAATTGCCCTATTCCCGCTCCCGTTCGCGCGGAAGTCTCAATCACTTCGGCGCCAGGGTTGATCGCCGCTATGTTTTCCCTGATCTCCTCCATGTCCGTGCCACACGCCTCCACCAGATCGACTTTCGTAATCACAATCAAGTCCGCGGTTGCAAATAAATGGGGATACTTGAGAGGCTTGTCCTCACCTTCGGTAACCGCCAACAGCGCGACTTTCAATGTCTCGCCCAGGTCAAAATCGGAAGGACAAACGAGATTGCCGACGTTCTCGATGATGAGCAGATCGATCAGCTCAAGATCCCAGCCGACAAGGCCGTCGCGGATCATCGACGCTTCGATGTGGCAAAGCCCCTCGGTCACAATTTGGCGCGCCATCGGACATACCCGCGAAATTCTCCTCGCATCGTTGTCGGTGGCGCAATCCCCGACCAGAACTGCGGTCGCGACTCCGCGAGCCGTTAGCTCTTCACATACCTTGATGACGAGCTCTGTCTTGCCGGTACCAGGCGAGGAGATCAGGTTGGCTACCGGCGTCCCGGCGGCCTCGAAGCATTCGCGCAAAGACGCCGCGGCGCGGTCGTTGAAGTCGAGCACGCTCTTGCCGAGCTCCACTACGGTCTTGGGGAGTGGGTAAGTGAGCTTGCTCAATTTATCGCCTCGGCAACTTCGCGGCTAGCGGAGCTAAATCTCACGATCTCGATCTCGGTGCCGCTGCGCAGTCCGGGACAGGGCGCCTGGCACCGCGGGCAACTAAAGACCAGCCGCACTTCGGGTTGGACCACTGCCTCACAGCTTTCGCACCACATTGTCACCGGACTCTCGCTAAATTCCAGTACCGCGCCCTCCAGGGCAGTTCCGCCAGCAACGAACTCAAACGCGAATGCCAACGAGTCAGCAATAACGCCGCATAGCTCACCGATCTTCACCTCGATTACCGCGACGCTCGCGATATCACGATCCGATGCGGCTTGAGAAACTTCGGCCACGATGGCGCGGGCAAGCGATAGCTCGTGCACCTCCGTCAGACCCTTCTGCCCAAGGCGCCAGCCAGCTCGACCATGTAATTAAATCCCTTTTGAACCTCAGGGTCCTTGAGCGATTTCACCAGCGAATAGGCGCCTTGAACCTTGGGCGGCTTCGAAGCGGCGTTGCGCCTTGCCTCGACAGCTGCGTCGGCGGCCGCCGACAAGAGCTGCATTACATCGCTTCGGAACATGCCCGAATCCAGCAGCTCGGCAATGGCGGGCGAGGACTCGGAAAGCGACACGGTCAGTTTGGTAAAGTTCGAGGCGATTTCGGAGAGATTTCGCGCCGGGGAGCGCCCTCCTTTGGCGGTGATCGACTTCACTTCGCCGAGGCCGACGGCCAAGGAATCGGCGATCTCATCTCCCCGAGAAAGAAATTCGTCGATTGCCTGGAGCAGAAATGCCAGAATTCCCGCTTGGTCGATCAACGATGATACAGCGGTCGCCGTCTCTGGATTGGAAAGTTTCTTGGCCAGGAGGTCCGATGCCAAATTAACGTCGGTTTCCCCAGCGGAAAATGTACTCAAAGCTTCCCCCTTTGTTTGAGCCGTGAGGGAATAGTACGACATGCCACGGACTCGAACAAGCCCGTACCTATCCAAAAAGCGCAGCACTAAGCCGAATCATGCAACGAGCCCAACTTCTGCTGTACTATTTGCGTCATTGCTATCCATATTGCGCAAAGGTGAGCCAATGCCGATTCCGAAGCTTCAGATGCTTGATGCATCCCGCACAAATGCAAGCGTCCCTAAGAGGGGACGCTCTCGCGGTATCCCCCCGGCACTTGAGCGCTACGAAATATTTTCCTCGGGAGTCATACGGGACACCGAAAAAGGCCTCGAAGAAGTCCTCGGTCGTCATCGCCTCACGGTACAAGCGCGCGATACCTCGGATTTCCACGCCTCGTTGCACGCTTCTCGCCTCCGCGATATCACCTTCGGCTATCTCGACTATCGAGTCGCCGTGGGTGTAACATGCGAAACGGCTCCACTCGACCACTTTTTCGTCTTTATGCCGACTAACGGTTCGGGCTCGTTTCGAGTCGGCGATGCAGAAGTGGAAACCTCGACCGCCAAAGCCTATATCGCGCCCCCGAACGAGGCGCTTCGCTTTCATTTCGACACCGACTCGCCGCATCTATTCGTTCGAATAAGCCGCTCCCTGCTCGAGCGCCAGCTATCGCGAATGCTCGGTCGATCGCTACGATCGGAGATCGCCTTCGCCCTGACCCTGGACCAATTCTCTGTCCTGTCGATGCGATGGCTCTCCGCGATCCAGCTTCTTCATGAGGAGATATCGCATCCGACCCCACTTTCCAAGATCGAAACCGGGCTCACCTCGCTTGAAGACTACATCGCCGCGACTTTGCTCTTAGTACAACCTTCCAACTATTCCCAAGCGCTCCAGAGTCCCGGCAGAACTCCCGCGAGCAGAACTTTACGCAGGGCGGTGGAGTTTATCGATGGACACCTCGCGGAAGAGATCACCATCTCCGCTCTGGCGTCGGCGGCGGGTTGCAGTGTCAGAACTCTGCAGGGCTCCTTCGCAAGCGAGCTGGGGACCTCCGCGGTGGCCTTCATCCGAGACCAGAGATTGCAGCGCGTCCACGACGAACTGCGCGACTCTTCGGAAATCGCGCACTACCTGGTTTCGGTAAACGAAATCGCGCGATCCTGGGGATTTAGCCATATGGGACGCTTCGCCGCGGCGTATCGTTCGCGCTTCGGCGAGAATCCTTCCGACACCTTGGCCAGATCGAACTGACCCGAAGCGTGCAAAAACACCAGCGCCACATCCCTCGTGGCCAACCGCTCTGCGGGAAGATTAAAAAGTCGCGATAACAAATTGCGAACTCAAACGGGCACGCAACCCCTTATCGTGCGGCCAGTACGATCAGCGCACGATATGAACTGCAAAATGTGAAAACGCCATCCGCTCTTGTGGCACCCGAGTGAAGCCGACTTCGTGTAACCGAGGGAGCGATTGCGCGCAAATTCCACGGGTGGCCAAATGACGCCGATCGGAATTTCGATACGAACTTCTCAGACACGAGAGCACATTTGGCCTCGCGACTGGCGTCTACTCTTCGATGATCCAGCGAGGCAAGCCGAACCGGCCCGCTCTATTGCAACATCGAACGCTCCGGACACCAAAGTGGTGAGCGACCATCGCTTCTCCAACCGCAACTCAAGGGCTCGGTCGCACAACCGGCGATTGCGGCGCAAATAGGCGTATTTAAGCGTTCGTCAGATGAACGAGTTCTTCGATAACGTGACGTGCAGAATTCGGAGATACCGGAATGAATGCACGGTCGGTCAGAACAAGTCCACCGCTGGATCCTATATGAGGAGCCGCACGCCTGATATTAGGGTGCACCACCCAAGACCCGTCAGCCGCCATGATCTCAACCGACATGGAATCGACGTCACAGCGCGCAATTCCAATTGGATGAAGATGGTCATCGTAGCTGACGGCATACAGGAAATCGTCGAAATTTGACGTTTGCGCTCGCAAATCAGCCTCCTTCCTAAACGATGCAACTGCATCAGTTGTGAAGAACTATCGACTCGGACGATACATTCCCGGTTTCTAAAGAAGTACCGTCTCGCTCGACATTGCGCCAACGCGGACGCCAGATGGTTCAAACAACATTTAGGGTTAATATCACTGTTCGCTCGTTTTGCCCACGAGTCGACTTTGAAAGGCAGACTGGTGGCCAACAACCTTGAAATTGCCGTCGAGCTCGTGGTTCCCCCCGATTACGAAACGGCTGGAGCAGTTGTCGTAGGCGCATATCGCCAACTCCTGGGCAAAAAGCTCGACGACGGATACGCCGCCCACCTCGGTGACGTAGCTGGGCGCGCTCCCACATCTCAGGTATACGTTGCCAGGACTGGAAACGAAATCGTCGGAAGCGTTACTTATGTGAACGACCTCGCTTCGCCTATGGCCGAAGGATTGCAGCCCGGCGAAGTCGAGATTCGGATGCTCGCGGTAAGGCCGGATTACCAGGGACGCGGATTGGGGCGAATTCTCGTTGAAACTTGCGTGCGCCTCGCAGAGCAAGACGGCGCGGACGCCCTTTTTCTCCACTCGACGCAAGACATGGACGCGGCGCACCGCCTTTATCAGGCGCTCGGCTTCGCCCGACTTCCAGGTCGTGACTGGCAGGTCTCCCCCGACGTCTTGCTCATGGCATTTCGCAAGCCTCTTACCAAGGCGCTCTAAGGAGTCGAGGATCGCCTTTGACGTTGCGGTTCCGGCCCGAGCGGCGCCCAGAGGGGCCATGAAACAGCTGGACAACAAGCCCGACCATAACCTTAGGGCCTTCGCGGGCTAGTCTTGCCGAGACGGCATTCTGAAACTCTTGGCAGTACTTGAGCAGTACTTGAGTCCGGAACGATGCGAACCAAAACCACACGATGATGGCTTTGCTTCGCGGGCTGCCCCAGACGAAAGGTGGATTTTTACGATGCAACTTGGAATGATCGGTCTAGGCCGGATGGGCGCGAACCTGGTTCGGCGGTTGGAGCGCCATGGTCACACTACGGTGGTTTTCGACGTCAACCCGTCTTCAGTGCAAACCCTCGTGGCACAGGGATCGACCGGAGCGACCACCCTTGAGGACTTCGTCTCCAAGCTCACTGCACCGCGCGTCGCCTGGGTAATGGTCCCAGCGGGGGAGGTCACCGAAAAGACCGTTAC
>JAJYGZ010000165.1 GCA_021790495.1 Actinomycetes bacterium | reverse complement strand
GGGCCTCGAACGTCCAGGAAACTTCTTTAGGCCCATCTCCCCTAGCTTAAGGTTTACCGCCGATATTTGGCCGCATAAACAAATATTTACCTCCCTCTGGCTAGCGAATTAACTTGCTTGACACTTGTTTGGGAAGGTCCTGGCCAGCTCGCGAGCCGAAAGTTGAAAACGCGCGTCGGGGAACGCCTCCTAAAGCGGGGCGGGAATAATATGGCAGCACGAAACATTATGGATATCGTTGCGTGTGCAACTATATCTCCCGGAGGATAAACATGCCAGCCGTATCAGTTGAAGATCTCTTAATCCTCCCCCGTACTCACAAAGTCGACCAGGCCGTTGCCCAAGCACGCAAAGTTCGCTCCCTAACCACCGCGCCCAAGGGTTTCGAGGGCGAGGGTTTCCCAGTGCGGCGGGCTTTCCAAGGGGTGGAGATGTCCGAACTTGATCCCTTTGTGCACATGGACCAAATGGGCGAGGTCGAATACGCGCCAGGGGAGCCCAAGGGAACGCCTTGGCATCCCCATCGAGGGTTTGAAACGGTTACCTATTTGATCGACGGCATCTTCGTCCATCACTCTTATACGGGTGGCGGCGGGGTGATCCAAGATGGCGCTACCCAGTGGATGACCGCAGGAGCCGGCATTCTCCACATTGAGGCACCGCCCGAAGAACTCGTCGTTAGTGGGGGGCTGTTCCACGGTGTTCAGCTCTGGGTGAATCTGCCGAGCGCCAAGAAGTGGGCAACTCCGGCCTATCAGAATCTCGAACCAAATGACGTGGCGTTGCTCTCCACGCCGGACGGAGGTGCTCTGATACGCGTTATCGCCGGAGAGCTTGATGGCCATAAGGGTCCAGGCTCTACGACAACGCCGATCAACTTCCTTCATCTGAGTATCGAACCCGGCGCGCAAGCGAGCATCAACTGGCCGCGCAACTTCAATGCGCTGGCTTACGTGCTTTCAGGGCAAGGCTACGTCGGCGCCGAGCGAGCAGCCATAAGCACGGGCCGTCTAGCGGTTCTCAACGACGGCGACTACCTATACCTTGAAAACGGCGTTACCCACGCCCAAGAACGCCTTGAAGTCCTGCTCCTTGGCGGGGTGCCCATCGGCGAGCCCGTCGCATGGGCAGGTCCGTTCGTTATGAACACCAGGCGCGAAATCGAGCAGGCCTTCGAAGACTTTCAGAAGGGCAAAATGGGCGTCATCCCAGCCAGTTACAGGTGAGAGGCGGAGGTAATCCTCCTCCCGCTCGCTCAGAGACGGACACGAACCCCTCGACTCATCCGGCTCCCAACATCTAGCTAGATCCGCACGCCAGTTGTCGAAAATCGGCATTATTCCAGCGGTCAATCAGCCAGTTGCGGACTTGTTTGACGAAGCGTCTTCAACGCCTGGTTCGATGCAACCGGCGAGAACCTGGCGGAGGTTTCGCAGGTTTCGTTCCTCTCCGCCTCAGGGGCGAACCTGAGCAGCTCATGTTGTAAACCGCCACCGTTTTCGAGGCCGTACTCAAAATGGCGCTGTCGTCGCGACTCCGGACCCAGTGCGTCGTCGTTGGCTTTGGTCATGAACGGGCTCGCCCGACCCCCGACCGAGGGCACGAAGACCAAGAGAGGGGCGAAGCGCGATCCATGTTGAACAGGCGATGGCAAGATGAAACTTTGTCTGGAGATAACTAAAGGCTGTTGACCAACATGCGCGGATGATGAGCCCGACCCGGGACGTCCATCGCCCTGTTCATATTTCTCTCCATTTACGACCATCACGTTCAAGAAGCTGATCTGCTTCCGTTGGTCCCCAAGAACCCGCTGGGTAGTTGGGACAATTAGCCCGATCAGGGGGATGGGCTCTCCAGCCGTCAAGCAATGCGGTACAAAAACGCCAGGCTTCTTCAACCTCGTCTTCGCGGGCAAACAGCGTGGCATCTCCCAGCATGCAATCTAAAAGCAACCGTTCGTAGGCTTCGGGGGATTGCGTGAGGAAACTACTTCCGTAATGAAAATCCATAATTACTTCGCGAATTTCCATCGATTGCCCAGGTACTTTGGCACTAAATGCGAGCGAGATTCCTTCGTCCGGTTGAATCCGCAGAACCAGCACATTAGGTGCGATGACATCCTCGGACAACGTTGCTGAAGGAGTCGGCACATTCCCGACAAATGGCGAATGGGGAACGCTCCGAAATTGAATTGCGATTTCTGAGACACGCTTGGCTAATCGCTTGCCGGAACGAATATAAAAAGGGGTCCCTGCCCAACGCCAATTATCAATATCAACCTTCAATGCGACAAATGTTTCACGAAGCGTTCCTTCTGGAACGCCTGGTTCGTCGCGGTATGCGACAACATGTTCGCCATTGATGCTTCCCGAAGCGTACTGCCCGCGAACGGTATACGACAACGCGTCATCAGGGTGAATATGACGTACGGCGCGCAGGAGTTTCACTTTTTCGTCGCGAATCGTTTCTGCTCGGAAATTTGCCGGCGGCTCCATGCCGACAATGGCTAGGAGTTGCATCACGTGGCTTTGCACCATATCTCGAAGAGCGCCCGATTCTTCGTAATATTCGCCACGGCCTTCAATTCCGATCGGCTCGGCAACGGTGATTTGCACATGATCGATGTGTTGGCGATTCCAAAGTGGTTCAAAAATCTCATTTCCAAACCGAAATACCATCATATTCTGCACGGTCTCTTTCGCAAGGTAATGATCGATCCGATATATTTGCTCTTCCTCAAACGATTGGTGCAGCAAGGCGTTGAGAGCCTGTGCGGTGCTGAAATTTAGGCCGAAGGGCTTTTCGATGATGAGCCGTGTAAACGAGGATGAGGCGGGACGACTCAAACCTGACTCTCCTAGGAGACTTGCGAGGGGGGCGATTCCACTTGGTGGGATGCTGAGGTAAAACAGATGATTCGAGGCTCCACCACGGAGCGTATCAATTTCATGCAGGTGAGAAACAAGCGGCGCGATACCTGCTAGAGATGAAACATCAACACGAACGTATTCCAAGCTTTTCGCAAAGATACTCCATGCTGTGGCGTCAAATGGAACCCGGCTGTGCGTTCGGACCTCTTCTTCCATGCTTGAACGAAATGTATCTGTTGTCAAGGGAGTTCGACCAGCCCCTACGACAAAGAATGGGGTGGGCAGCAAGCCTTCAAGCGAGAGGACATACAACGCAGGTATAAGTTTTCGTCGGGCCAAGTCTCCCGACGCACCAAAGATGACAAGAGTGCATGGTGGAGGAATACGCCCGTGGGGTGTATCAGCTTCGAAAGGATCGGTCCGGTGCGTACTTTTGCGAGGCATTGCCAAGTGTCGTTCCTCCGGTTATATAACCCGCGACATGCGCGATGAGACCCAGGCTAGCTGAGACACAGGGGTCCCTTGGATTAACACGCAATCCTCCCTGACCACACCGGGTGGGCTATTGGACCGTACTCCGTTGGACGGCGCTATCTGGATGCAAGTGTCGTGGTCGGGGTAGCGTGCCATCGACGCTCCTTGACGCCGGAGGGCCAGGCAGTTAAAGCTCCTCCCGTCATCTTTCATATCGCACTGTGCGGCCAGCGGCTCCAAGAGATGGTTTATGGTTAGCATTCTCAGCCCACAGCACCGGCCTTCAGCCGACTCCCCTTGCGGCGGTTCGCAGCCTCCTCCTGCAAGGTGGCTGCGGGGAACGCGCCTCCATCCCTGACGCGGCGCTGCAATCACAACCCATTAGCCCACAGTCGCTGATTGCGCTCATGGCACACGTCGGCGCTAACTTTTTCTGATCGGCTCGAGATAGAGAGTGTGCAGAGAGCTTCCGATGAATCTCCCTGTTTGGGATATCTTCATTTCGCTCAGCCCTGATGCCTCGTCGGAAATTCTGGTCCGTGCGTCGAAAGTTATGAAACCGCTCGGATCCGGAATCCGAAGTAGGGAACACATTAAGTCCACTGGTACGAAGATGAACTCGCGCATATCAAGTTCCTGAGAAATTCCATTTGCGGAATCCGCGAGGATCAGCAATGCCTCAAGACCACTGGTTTCCTCGGCCTCCACCAGCGGAATCTTCACCCTCGCGTGCACCAAAGCTGGTCCTGGCGCATAGAACTCCCCGCTCTCGAATCTCCACTCGATATTGGAGACGTACGGAAACGAATCCAACTGATTTACCGCGACCGTCGTCGGGTCTGCATGACCCGTCTCCGACATCGACACGCTGGGTACGACATCTCTTGAACGACGCGTTCTCCAGGCACGAGCCAAGAGGATCGGGCCGTCGTCGTTGACAAGTATCCCCTCGTAGAGGGCAACTTTGTGACCAGCGCGAATTGGCTTTACCTCTACTCGTAGCTCACCCATGGGTACCGGTCGAAGAAATTCGATAGACAACTTTGCTATTGAAGTATCCGGAGCGCTTGAGGCTCGATCAATGGCGGACGCCAAAAGCGCACAGGGAGGGCCTCCATGCTGGGCATCATTGGACCAAGGTCCAATGGTTTCGCTTTGGGAGAGAAATCTTGACTCTGAAAGTCTGCGATAAAACGCCGCACCCATTATGACCTCCAAAGCCTCGTTCGCCCAAGGCTTCATTCTCACCAGCAAATAGGCGCGGGGCCAAAACAACCGACGAATATTTGGCACTGAATTTCAGAACCTAGCGTAGCTCAACCAGAAGCTGGATCTCGCGCTCATCAGCCGCCCCGGTCCCACGTGGAGCCTCGGGCGCGATGAGACGACCGGCGCGCAACCCGAAAACCCGATCGAGTCGAATTTGGCGCGCGATGCCTTGGCTAACCACTCTTTCGCAAGCGCAAAAGTGGGCGTAAGCTGCAATGTGGGTCGGCGCAAACCCCCTCGCACCCCAGGGCGTCGAAGGTTGACCTTAGAGCCTGTTTGCGCGTGCGTTACCCAGCTTGAGTTCGTGGGGAGAACAGGCGAAAGGCCGTCGAGGCACCTGCGGCTAGAACTCCACCTAAGGCTACGAGCTGATAGCCACCTGACCGAAATGCCAAGGTCGAATAGAAGGAACCAAGAGCTCCTCCCACAAAGTACGACGTCATGTAGATGCTGGTAATGCGACTGCGGGCATCAGCCCGGATTCCGTAAATCATCGACTGGTTGGTTATATGCGATCCCTGAACGCCAAAGTCCAGCACAACCACTGCCAATATCACCGCAATCAAGTTAAATCCGTCTATTGCAAGCAACACGAAGGCAACCAGAATCAAGGCGTTCATTATCGCCGATGTCAGCCATTGGCGGCCGCTATCGGCCATTCTGCCCGCCAGGCGAGCGGCGAGCGCGCCAGCCACCCCGATGAGTCCAAATAGGCCGATAACCGCAGAGCCAAATCTGAAAGGCGAGGCCGACAAGTGCAAAGACGAGGTGTTCCAGAATATCGAGAAGCACGCGAAATTAAGTGCCCCGGTCAAAGCGGCGCGTCGAACCGTAGCCTCTGCTACGAATGTTTCACCGAGAGAGCGCAAGAGCGCAAGATAACTTCCCCTGTAGGACCTCTCGACGAACGGAATGCTCCGCGCTGCGAATAGCGCCAGGATCCCGACGGCGGCTGCGGCTACTCCGAACATATAGCGCCAGCTGAGATACTGGGCCACAAAGCCCGATACGGTCCTGGCCAGAAGAACGCCGAGCAGAAGTCCGGTCATTACGTTACCAATCGCTTTGCCGCGCTGTTCGGGGTTGGCGATCGTGGCGACGAGTCCCACCACTACTTGGGCGACAACGGAACTCAGCCCGACTACGACGCACCACACCAGTACCGAAGCAAGACTGGTGGCCGTAGCAATTCCTATCAAACCGACCGCAGAAGCCGCCATAAGTGCTGGCACCAGGCGCCGGCGATCGAAATAATCTCCCAGCGGCACGATCAAGAACAGGCCCACCGAGTAGCCCACCTGAAGAACTGTGGAAACCCAGGAAACTGTCGCGGCACTCTGGTGAAGATCGCTCCCCACCACTGGGAAAAGCGGCTGGAAGTAGTAGGTGCTGGCTACGGTGAAGCCGCATATCGCCGCGAAAACCCAGATCGATGACCTGGTCAGGCGCGCAGTGCCGCGATTACCAGAATCTGAATCCGTCAACCAAACCTCACTTGAAAGCCAGCAAAAGGATAAACGGGTTCCAGAAAAGAGGCGCTCTTTGGAGCCACTATCGAAGATACGCCGCTGATCTCCCCCGGGGAACCGGGCAAGCGCGAAATTACCCAGCGGGTGGCTCAAGCTGCGAGCCAAAGCGATAGTTTCTTGTACGGGCTATCTTAGGAGCGGGTTTGAAGTACGCAGGTGCGGTTCTCGGTATGGCGCTGTTCGCCATTACCATCGCCAGCGTCCTTCGCTCTCTTGTGGTTCCAGCTGGAACCGTCACGCGAATCAGTCGGATCGTCGACCGGATAGTACTTGCGATGTACCACTTCGTGATACGGTCAGCCAAGAGCTACGACAAGAAAAACGCGGTGTTGGCGTCACAGCCAGCGGCGGTGCTTTTCGTAACTCTGGGAGTTTGGGCCACCAGCTTTCTCGCAGCGTCCTCCCTGCTGCTTTGGCCAGTCACCCAAACATTCGGCAATGCCATTCGCGAAGCGGGAGCGTCATTGGTGACCCTAGGTTTCGTTTCGACCGATCGCCCCTGGGCCACAGCGGTCGACTTTCTTACCGGCTTCACCGGCATGATCGTCGTCGCGCTCCAGATCGCGTATCTCCCGACTCTCTACAATGCCTACAACCGGCGCGAAACCGAAGTAACGCTACTAGTTGGTCGTGCGGGACGGCCCGCCTGGGGTCCAGAGGTACTGAGACGCGCCAGTATCGGCACTGTTCGAGACGAGTTGCCGATCATCTATTTGGCGTGGGAGAGGTGGGCCGCCGAAGTCGCCGAAACTCATATCTCCTATCCCAGCTTGCTCCGCTTTCGCTCGCCTGCGGTAGCCACCTCTTGGATCATCTCGCTGCTTGCGGTACTTGACGCGGCGGCGCTCCACCTGGCCTTATCTCCCAGTGATGCACCCATGCAAGCACGCCTTTGCGTACAGATGGGGTTCAGGGCAATGCGCCAAATAGCTGGCTCGCTCAAAATACCTTTCAACCCCGACCCGCTGCCGAGCGACCCAATCTCGATCTCATTGCTTGAGTTCAATGAAGTGGTAGAATCGCTGCGAGATTCGGGGTTCTCGATCGAACGCGAAGGAGAAGAGGCCTATAGGCACTTTGCTGGCTGGCGGGTTAACTACGAGGAACTCGCGTATCGATTGGCTTACGAGATCGACGCTGTTCCGGCTCCGTGGTCTGGAACTCGCCGCTGGAAAAACGTAGTGGTAAATTTCCCGACCATCGTCAACAGAACGCCAGAGAATCCGAACGGCTAAGTTGATCTCCATGGCAACCGTCAAGCTATTTGCCCAACTGCGCGAAATCGCTGGCACCAAAGAGGCGACCGTTGAGGGCGACACTGTTGCCGAGGTCGTCGCCAATGCCGCGGCGGGCTTCGGTACCGAATTCCAAGCCCTGCTTAAACACTGCAGAATATGGTTGAATGGCGAGCCGTGCGACGGATCAGAAGCGGTGGAAGAGCCCGCCGAGATCGCCATACTTCCTCCCGTGTCGGGGGGTTGACGCCATGGACACCTCCGACCAGACGTCGGTGAACCAAGAGACTGCGCCCGCCGATCGAATTCCCCCATCGCCACAAAGCTCGCCACAAACAGAACACGTCGCAATACCCACTTTGGCCCAGGCGGAGCCGACCACGGATCGAAGGGCGCGACTCACCGCTCTCGAATCTCGAATAGCCGAGATCGAAGCCGAGATCGTCGCGATGGAAGAGCCCGCCAAAGCCACGAATAGCAGCGCCGTGGCCGAGAGCGGGGGTGCCAAGTGAAAAATTCCCGCACCAGGGTCTAGCTGGCGCAATTTGCGCTCCCAGGAATGTCACCCCTACTATGAGCTGAGGCCGACGTCACGCGCTCCATTGGCAAAGTGATATTCGCTGGCGGGGGCCGATCGGCGATCCGTGGAATTCGCATTGGATTACGGCATGCATTGCGCGCCGCGTCCATAGCTACGAAATGCGGCGGCGATGCTTGACTTTCGTGAACTGACAAAGACCTTTGGCTCGACCAGCGCATTGGATGCGATGAGTTTTGCCGTTCCAGCTGGGGAAGTCTTCGGATTCCTCGGTCCGAACGGGGCAGGGAAGACCACGGCCATGCGGGCGATTTTCGGACTGGTGAAACTCGACAGCGGAAGCGTGCTGTACCAGGGCCGCGCATTGGGCCGCGACGAACTCACCCGCTTTGGCTACATGCCCGAGGAACGCGGCCTCTATCCGAAGATGACTGTTATTGAACACCTCGTTTACCTGGCGCGATTGCACGAACTCAGCCGCGGAGACGCCCTCGGCAAAGCTCGCGAACTGATCGATCGGCTCGAGATAGCCGGCGGCGGATTCTCCAAGATCGAATCCCTTTCACTTGGCAACCGCCAACGTACCCAGATCGCCGCCGCGCTCATCCACGAGCCGGACGTTCTCGTGCTTGACGAGCCATTTTCCGGTCTCGACCCGCTCTCTGTAGGCGCAGTACGGCAGATCCTCACTGACTACGCGAAAAGGGGCCGAACAGTCTTGTTCTCGTCGCACCAACTCGAATTGGTCGAAGACTTCTGTCACAGCGTCGCAATCGCGAACCGCGGACGAATCGTAGTGTCGGGCAGTCTGGCGGAGCTAACCAAAACGGCAACTGTGCTCGCCATATCGGTTCGCGAGGACCCCGATGGGAACTTCTTGAAAACAATTCCGCGGATCAAGGTGCTTGAGAGCACTTCGACCGGCCAACGCGTTCAGGTCGAAGACGACCAGGACGCACAGCTGGTGCTTCGAACGGCGATAGAGGCCGGACAGCTAGAACGTTACAACTTCGAAGACCGCCGCCTTAGCGAGGTATTCTTAGCTGCGGTAGAAGCCGACAACAAAGAGCGGAATTTCGAAGACGGCCAAGATGCGCCGGCGAAAACGCTCGCCGAGTTCGACCCCTCGACCCTAGACGACGTGAAATCGCCGTGAGACCATCCAAAGCGGCAAGCTGATGGGCCTTGGGACTCAAGCGAAAAACATTTCGCTCGTCGCAGGCCGCGAGATCCGCCAACGGACTTCATCGCGCGGATTTCGGATTGCGACGGCGATTACCATGGTCGCCGCCATTGGTTACGTGGCAATTCCCCATATCTTGGCGACAAAGCAATCCAACAAGGTCGTCGGGCTCGTAAAACCTTACGCCGCATCCATCCCTTATCTCTTTAAAGACGCCGCCAAGGCTGACGGCATTCAGGTAACGCTCCGGACTTACCACTCGGTCATCGCCGCCAAGGCGGCGATCAACGGCGGCTCGGCGTTCGTCGCCTACGACGCCAAGAGCGGCCTAATCGTAAAAAAACTCGCCTCTGGCGACAGCGCGACTCAATTTGCCGAACGCGCCGCGGCCGAAATCGCCAAGGCGGCGGCTATTTCCAAGGCCAAACTGACTCCTGCGCAGCTATCTATGCTCCGCAACCCCAAGCTCCCGGCAATCGTCGGGCTAAACCACGGACCCTCGCCGCTGCCCGCCGAGCAGAAGGCCGCTATTTTTGAGTCGATTCTGATGTATGTATTGCTCGGGCAGTACGGTGCCTGGGTCATGCTCGGTGTCGTTGAGGAGAAGTCCACCCGGGTAATCGAGGTTCTCCTCGCCGCCGTCGAACCTACTGAACTACTCGTCGGCAAAATCGTCGGAATCGGCACCGTTGCGGTGATTCACGCCGGACTGGTAATCGTCTCTCTTATCGCAGGCCTCTTCGTGATTGGATCTGGCCCAACCAATGTGATTTCTGGTTCACTGCTTATCACTGCGCCGATCTGGTTCGTAGTCGGCTACGCCTTTTATTGCACGCTCTTCGGTGCGGTAGGTTCGACCGTATCAAGAACCGAAGACGCGCAAGCGGCAAGTTTCCCGGTCGCGGTACCGATGCTGGTTGGGTATATCTCGGTAGTGTTCACGTTGGCCGGAAATCTACCCTCGTCAATGGCGGCGGTTCTCAGTTTCATACCGGGAATATCCCCATTTCTGTCACCGGTTCTCTATTCCTTGCACGAGATATCTTTGGCCAAAATGGCTATTTCGCTCGCGGTTTCAGTCCTGGCCACGGTATTTCTCGGCCGCGTTGCCGTGCGGGTTTACACGGCCTCAATACTTCGAATCGGGGCCCGGGTCAAATTCGGCGATGTTCGCCGCGCCGCCGTCGCCAAGAGCCCGACCTGACAAACACCCCGCGTCTTCGGGCGGGTCGAATCGGTAGCTAGCGTCAAAAAGGAAGAGTCACCCCGGTCATCTTCTCGGTTAGGGCAACTAAGCGCTTAGCGACATCGGAGTCGTATGCTCTTTGCGCCGCTGTTACGATGACAGGGCGTCCACGAAGCTGCCCCGGTCCCCCGGGGCCAAAATATGTCCCGCTGACAGTAGACGCCGTCGCGGCCATAACCACCGGAGCAGCTCCGCGTGCGGCGCTCTGGGCGACGACTCGCTGCAGAGCGCTAAACGTGGATGCAGACCTCGAACCCATCATCGGTCCGGACGCCACCAAGTTAGTGGCGCTATATCCGGGGTGCGCCGCGACCGAGACGAGACCGGATCCCGCCGCGTCAAAGCGTCGCCCTAGCTCGAAGGCGAAAAGCAGGTTTGCCAGCTTGGACTGACTATATGCAGCCCAAGGGCTATACGCAATCTCCGAATTCAAGTCGGCAAAGTTGATCCGACCGAAGCGGTGCATAACGCTTGAGACGGTCACCACTCTTGGCTGGGCGGATGTCTCGAGTACCTCAGATAGCCCCACCGTCAACGCGAAATGCCCGATATGGTTTATCCCAAGCTGCATCTCAAAGCCATCGCGAGTCTCGAGGCGGGCCGGTAGCGCCATGACGCCCGCATTGTTTATCAGGGTGTCGAGCCCGCGACCCGACGACCGATAGCTCGAAGTCGCCTTCGCAACACTCTCGAGGTCCCCCAAATCAAAGATCAAGGTGGAA
>JAJYGZ010000344.1 GCA_021790495.1 Actinomycetes bacterium | reverse complement strand
TACGGAGGAAAAGCACACTCCAGACCAATAATTCGGGAAGTATTGCTGTAGCGCAGGCAACTTTTCCACAATTTGATGCGAGCGCCGAATCTCTCGGCGAAACTTTCGATATGATCTCAGGGATGACCCGCAGGTACAGCGCGGAATGCGACTGATAGGCGCCCATAAGGCGGAGTGAAAAGGTGAAAAATGAAGCTGGCGAGAAGTTCGGTGGCGTCGCTCATTGTCAGCTTTGCATTGATCTCAGGGTGGGTAGCAGTTACAAGTTACCTCCTGAAGCAAAGCATATTTTCGCCGGGACGCTTTGCAACCGCAGCCCAGACAGTGATTCAAAGCCCCGCGGTACGGTCAGACATGGCCCACGCGATCTCTCAGACGATCGCTGGAAGCATGGAGCTGGCGCTGCCGAAAAACACCGCCGAAATCGATACCGCACTGCAGGGAGCCCTTTTGGCGCCAGCGGTTCAAGCCGAGGTAGTAGGCGCCCTCTCGCAGGCTCAGCAAAGACTCATGGGCCAGAAGGTATCAAGTATCACCATTGGGGGATACGCCCTCCAATCCGCGATCCAAGAAAATCTCCTCTCGGTCGATCCCGGCCTGGCAAGTTCCGTTGCCGGTACTCCGCTCTCGGTCACAATCCCAGGGGCAAAGCTGCCAAATCTCGGATGGCTTTATCGCAACATTGACGCTATAGAGCGCGACTCGCTGTTCTTGGCCATTGGACTCGCCGC
Source organism: Actinomycetes bacterium (assembly GCA_021790495.1). Lineage (GTDB taxonomy): Bacteria > Actinomycetota > Acidimicrobiia > Acidimicrobiales > Acidimicrobiaceae > Acidithrix. The sequence continues at coordinate 10,387 of JAJYGZ010000344.1, read as the reverse complement.
AATTGCGCTATTGCTGGCTCCGCGGCGCTCCAAGATACTCTATGAAATCGGTGGCTGGCTGATTGTTATGAGCGCCGTCGAAGCGCTGATCTTCTATGTCATCCCTGTCTATTTCCTCCCATTGAGCCATACCTCTTGGGCGCCGGTAATTTCGGTAGTGCTTAAAGCAATTGGCGGACCTGCAGTCTCGACCTATGTCGCCCTGCTTGCTTCGGGGATAATCGTGATAGTGGGCAGTACTGTTTTCAAGAGAGACGCGTAACCGGACTCATCGGAAGTTCATCTTCAAGCCGAGGCTTTGGAGCCTTTAGACGGCCGTGGCAGATTCGCGTCGCGACGGCCTAATTCTCCCTGGAAAGTCTTGATGGCGCCGCCTGCGCGCTGCGCCGTCCATCTTTGTTTGGCCTTTGATACATCGTCGCCACCGGCTACATTAGCGCTTCGAATCGGGTCGGGCAAGGATCGGGCAAAAGCACCGTCGCGCAGGGTCGGGGAGCTTTTGTCCCCTTGTCAAGGTATTCGCCGGTGTTGCGAAGTCCCAACGGGAACGGGAAGCTAGTGCGCTCGCGCCTCAGCATCGCGAGGTAGAAGACCAGGCAACTTCAGACGGAACTCAACTACTCCGCGCTGCGACTCATCCCGGCACGCTTTCCTCGCGTTAGGAATTTAATCGCCATCTTGCGACTCGCTTCGTCGATCATCTCCTCGCCGAACATTACCGCTCCTTTGCGGTCCCCCTCGGTAGCCTGGGCGTATGCGTCAAGGATCTCGCATGCCTTGTCGAATTGCTCCTGGGTCGGCGAATACATGGCGTTGATTACCGTTACTTGCTCGGGATGCAGCGCCCACTTCCCGTCGTATCCCAGTGTGACGGTTCGCTGACAATAGTTCCGTAGGCCCTCAGAATCCTTGACTCGCAAAAATGGCCCGTCTATCACCTGCAATCCGTTGGCGCGACCAGCCATGAGAATTTTGGAGAAGACGTAATTGAAGTGATCCCCGGGATACTCGGGGATCTGAACGCCCCCGGTCAGCACCGGCATCTCCATAGATGCGGCAAAGTCAGCGGGTCCAAAGACGATCGTCTCCAGACGGGGCGACGCCGCGCATATCTCTTCAACGTTGATGAGACCTTGGGCAGACTCGATCTGGGCCTCAATCCCGATATGTCCTCGGGGAAGTCCGGCATTGATCTCGACCTGGGTCAACAACAGGTCTAGCGCCTTTACGTCCGAAGCCGACTGCACCTTGGGCAGCATAACCTCATCGAGGCGCTCGCCAGCGTTGCCAACAACTTCAATGACATCCTGATAAGTCCAACGGGTGTCCCAGGCATTAATCCTGACGCACAATACGCGATCATCCCATTTGATATCGCGTATCGCCGCAACAACCTTGGCTCGCGCTGGCTCTTTCTCCAACGGCGCAACCGAATCCTCTAGGTCGAGAAACGACATATCGGCCGGTATCGACGGCGCTTTTTCAAGAAATCTCTCAGAGGAACCGGGGACGGAGAGGCATGACCGCCTCGGCAAATTACGACTACGTTCAGACATTTAAAGCATGTTAGCCCGAGCACGAATCAACTGCAAAGTGGCCGCGACAGCCGAACTTGTCGCGCTCATCACGTCATCTTCGAAAGCACCCTTGGCCTTCCTGGGTGGCGCACAGGGCATCCCCTGCTAGTTGTCGAGGTGCTCGTGCAAAAAAGGTATCAGGCGATCCCACGATTGACGCGACGCATCCGCATCGTACACATCGGGCCGCGTGTCGTTGAAGAATGCGTGATGGGTGCCGGGGTAGATAAAGAACTCTACTTCCTTGCCCATTTCAGCCAGTTTGGCCTCCAAAGCCCTAGAAGCTGGCGGCGGCGCAAAATCATCGTTTTCGGCGTAGTGGCCTTGCACTGCGGCCGACATCACGGCGTAGTCGGGGACCGCCTCGGGCCAGGGAATAACTCCATAGAATGGCGCGACGGCACCAACGGCATCGGGCCGCGTAGATCCAAGGACAAGAGCAAGTCCTCCACCCATACAAAAGCCGACCACCCCGACCCTGGACATACCGCTACGCACCAGTAGCTCGTCAACCGCCCCGGACATATCCTTAGCGGCCTTCTTGATCTCCAGCGCCATCATGAATTTCCCGGCCTCGTCCGGCTCGGTGGCGGCTTTCCCGTGATAAAGGTCCGGCGCCAACGCGATAAATCCGGCTGCCGCAAAACGGTCGCACAGGTCCTTGATGTGGGGAACTAGTCCCCAATACTCCTGGATAACCACTACACCAGGCCCCATCCCGGCTTGTGGTACTGCCAAATATCCGCTTCCGGAGGTCCCATTGCTTGGGAATTCAATCATTTCGCCCATATGCCGAGCCTACCAGAATATCTTGGCTAACTTTAGGCCGAGAACCCCGCCACCTCGCATAAGGGGCCTAATAGCTTCCCCCAAGCTTGGTGTGATCCCAGGAAACTATCCGCTTCGGGCGTACAATTACACCGACCCTCTTAGACGCACTGGCGAGAAAGACCTCTCGTGCCCCGGATTCGAATCCTCCCACATATCGTGAGTACACGGACTCCCCGATCTCGCGAACTACCTTGGGATCCGTCGTAATCTCGCCAGCACCGACTATTTCAACGCCACGAAGTTGATCGTAAGAGCGACCAGCCTCAACCAGGATCGTCAAAGACGCTTGCCGACGCAAATTCGCCACCTTCTGGCTCTTGGCATAAGTCCAGAACGCCAAGTCACCGCCCAGAAACCCGTACCACATTGCGACAAGGTGGATTTCGCCATCGGGCCCATGGGTGGCAACCGACATTGGTCGTACTTCGGCCAAGAAGATCTCAATCTCGCTCGGACTCATCTTGATCGCGTCGCGTCTGCCTGCCATGGAACCTCCAGGCTCAAATTAAGGGTAGATGGATGACGACTCGCCAAGAGCTAAAACGCGCTCACCTCTGGGTACACCCCGATATACCTCGTTAGACAATGTCGCCGCAAAGGCGAATCTACACCACAGAGCGGTCACTTCAGCGCCAAAAGTTCGCCAGCGATCCGATTGCTCGCAGCGGCGCCGTCGCTGCCAAGAAGAAAGGTCACGAGTTCTGGATTAGCCCGAAAGCTCGGCAAGCCAACCAAGTCGGTTACCTCGTCATCCTGTAGGCGCCCATCGTCGCTGTCCAGGCGACCAAGGGTGGCGACTTGGGCCTCGAAAAGGCGCGGAGCAAGATCGAACCCACATGGCACCCGGCAGATAACCCGGATTCCCACCCCAAGAGAACGTTGGGCGAGCGAGACGGCTTCGCGCGGCATCACGGCAATTCCGCCGGAAAATGACCACGGCTCAAGCAGCAATGCGCTTGAAGCACGCGGCATAGCTTGGGCTAGCAGCTGAGAGGCGGGGCGAAACGGGTCGAAATAGATTAGCGGCTCTCTCGCCTCGCCACTCCCGCGCTTGGATCTGACGCTTATGGGACTCCCATAACTGTCGCGTCGCGGCGTGTTGAGTTCGGCATAGGATCGATCCATCTCCAGCGCAAAAAGCACTGTGCCTGCGCGCATCTCGTCTCGCAATGCGTCCAAAGTGCGATCGTCGGCGATCTCGCGGTGCAGAATGCGTGCTTCGGCACCGCGATCCAGCGACAAGAGAAGCCGGTTAGAAACCGACCAAAGAAGTCCGTTGCGCGGATGCGCCAAAAGAAGGCGCTTTATGGCAACATAGAATATCTCAGGATTCGACGAGAGACCTGCAAGCGAGTCCAAGGCAGCCATCGCTACTTGGCGGGGATCGTCGTCATTCAGCCGGGCTAGGTAACGCAGAACCTCCAGAGGATTCATTGCGCCACTCTATCGCAGAATGCCGCCCTTTGTCATGGACATCACATCCAGAGCCCGGTCCGCTTCGGCTTCGCTAAGAAGGCCTTGCTCAACCACCACGGTGCGAAGATCCTTACCCTCGGCTAGTGCCGCCTTGATGACCTTGGCAGCCGCTTCGTACCCGATGTAGGGATTCAACGAGGTTCCAAGCGACGGCGACGACAGCGCGTAGGTGCGACAGCGCTCAACATCCGCAACAACACCATCGACACATTTGTGAGCCAGAGCTCTCGCCACCGAAGCCAGAAGCTCCACGGACTCGATAAGGTTGCGGGCGATCACGGGAAGCATGACGTTCAACTCAAGGTTCCCGGCAGCGCCGCCAAAAGCTATCGCGGCGTCGTTGCCTACGACTTGGGCGACCACTTGGCAAACCGCCTCGGGCACCACAGGATTCACTTTTCCGGGCATGATCGAAGACCCCGGCTGAAGGTCAGGCAAATGAATCTCGCCGAGACCGCACCGCGGCCCGGACGACATGAGCCGCAAGTCATTGGCGATCTTGTACATCGATATCGCAATTGTTCGAGTGACGCCCGAAGCTTCGACCAAAGCGTCGCGAGAGCCCTGTGCTTCGAAGTGGTTGCGCGCTTCGGTTAACGGGAGGCCGGTTTCTTTGCGAAGTACTTCAATAACGCCAGCCGCAAATCCCTCCGGGGCATTTAGCCCAGTTCCGACTGCCGTGCCGCCTAGTGGCAATTCAGATACCCTTCCCAGGGAGGACTCGATTCGCTCGATTCCATAACGAATCGCTGCCGCATACCCAGAAAACTCCTGCCCTAGGGTCACAGGGGTGGCGTCCATCAGATGCGTTCGGCCTGATTTCACTACTTCGGCAAACTCAAGGGCCTTGGCCTCGAGGGAAATTGCGAGCTCCCCCAATGCCGGAGTCAAAGATGTCACCAGTTGGCTGGCGACTCCAAGGTGAATGGAAGACGGGAAGACATCGTTGGAGGATTGTGAAGCGTTCACATGGTCGTTAGGCTTGACGGTCGCGTCACCCAGGATTTCGCTCGCCAGTGTCGCCAGCACTTCATTCATGTTCATGTTCGAAGATGTCCCGGAGCCGGTTTGAAAGACGTCAACCGGGAACTCAGCGTCGAAACTCCCGGCGGCCACCAGCTCGGCGGCCCGCGCAATGGAGGCAGACACCCTGGGCTCGATTACACCGAGTTCGCCATTAATCACCGCGGCAGCACCTTTTATCTTGGCAAGCGCCCAGATCAGCGGTCGGGAAATCACCAGTCCCGATATCGGAAAATTCTCCACCGCGCGCTGAGTTTGAGCCTGCCACTTCGCTCCAAGTGGCACTCTGACTTCGCCCATTGAGTCATGCTCGATGCGAAAACTCGAATCTTTATCACGTGTTGTCATCGACGAAAACTTTACTACGGTGCTGCTGCAGAGCGGAAATTACCCTGTCTATGACTAATTAATCAAAAACAGATGCACTTTTCAGGCACACCGCGTCATCCAACGGTTATAAAGTCGTTAACGACCATTTACTTTTGCTACTGATTGTTCCCAGCGCAGCTGCCGAAATACTTCAATAGGGCCAAGGCCTCATCTCGGTTTGACTATCATCTTTGACTTGTGACTTAAGTGTCTGAGACGAAAGAGGCTTGATTGGCCGTATCGAACAGAAAAGCGCCGAAGTTGCGAGACCGTAGACGGCGAGCATACGTAGTGCTAACTTGCGCGGCTTTCGTCGCTACTCCCCTTTTCGCAGGCGTTACCAACGCGGGTGCCGACCAAATCTCCTACGAAAAGGCGCAAGCGGCCGCGATCGCTGCCAATATCGCCACCCTGAATAACCAAGTCGCCTACTATTCCGAGAAGTACGACCAGGCTAATCTACAGCTCCAAAGCCTTAATTCCCAGATGCAACTTGCGCAAGCGAAGATCACGCAGACCCACAAGAACATCGCGGGACTGAGAACGAAGCTGGCAACTGAGGCAATCAACCTCTATACCCAAGGTGCACACATTGCGTCGGTGTCAGACGTGCTCAGTGGAACTTCGACCGATATTACCTTGCGACAAGTTTACGCTAGCACGGTAGCCAACTCCCAGCAGGCGCTGATTAGCCAATTCCAAGCCGCTACGCAATCGCTAGTTGCTGAACAGCAAACCTTAAATAGCGAAAGAACTCAAGTAAACGCGGCCGTGGCTACCGCGAACGCCTCGAGAAAGTCCGCTCAGGCTGCAATGAATCAAGCTCAGGGTCAGCTCAATTCCGTCAATTCAACCTTGGCACAGCTGATACAAGCGGCTCAAGCCGCTGCCGCTCTCGCACAGCAGCAGCGGATCCGTCAACTCGTTCTACAGCAGCAGGCACAGCAGCAGGCACAGCAGCAGGTGCAGCAGCAGGTGCAATCCAATTCAAAATCGACGCCGCCGGCGCAAAGCAATGTCCCAGTCGGCTCGGGAGCCGCCACAGCTGTTAAGGTTGCCCTGTCCGAACTTGGCAAACCCTACGTATTTGGCGCCGCCGGCCCGAACGCTTTCGACTGTTCTGGTCTTACTGAGTACGTATGGGCACAAGCTGGCGTGTTTTTGCCCCACTCGGCAGCCGCGCAGTACGACTCGATACCCCACGTCTCGATAAGCCAGCTTGAGCCTGGCGACTTGATCTTCTACTACACGCCAATCGATCACGTAGCGATTTATATCGGCAACGGCGAAGTCGTCGTCGCCGATAATCCCTCATACCCGGTCGCGATACGGAACGTTTACTGGGATGGAATGCCCGTAGGCGCAGGAAGACCTTAATCCGAGATCCATCGCCCACTTCAAATGGCTAGCCTCGGTTCAAACGGATAACACCGGGAGGATCGATGCGAGCTGTATTAATTGAAGACGGAAAGGTCGGCTATGGCGAGACAACAGAACCACTGCTTGGCGACGAAGAGGTACTGGTACAAGTAACCTCAGCCGGGATTAACGCTGCGGACCTCCTTCAGGTTGCCGGAAAATATCCGCCGCCGCCGGGAGTTCGGAGCGATATTCCCGGTCTCGAATTTGCCGGCACGGCTATCGCGCAGGGAAGCCGGGTAAGCGACGCCTTCCTCGGCAAGCGTGTCATGGCCATTGTCGGCGGAGCGGCTCAAGCTGAATTTGTCAGCGTGCACCATTCGCAGTTGATCGAAGTCCCCACCCAAGTCGATCTTCGCGACGCGGGAGCGATCCCCGAAGCCTTTTTAACGGCCTACGATGCACTTTGGGCTCAGGGCAACCTGACGTTTGGGTATCGGGTGCTGATAAACGGAGCCAGCGGAGGTGTCGGATCCGCCGCGATCGCACTTTCGGTAGCCGCCGGAGCGGTGACCTTTGGAACATCGCGCTCGCCAACCGGACGCCGCTACATCGAATCGCTCGGCGCCACAGGATTAGATCCCCAAGGCATCACCGGGGCGGGTCCCTTCGACATCGTGGTTGAATTAGTGGGGGGGCGAAACTTCCACGCTACCCTAGCCGAATTGCGGTCTCGCGGAACGATCGTGATCATCGGCGTTTCGGACCTGGCCCAAACCGAGCTAAATATGCGCCTGGTCATGACCAAGCGCGCCATTGTTCGAGGCTCTACGCTTCGCGCCAGGTCGCAAAGCGAAAAGGCTGAACTCACTAGGACCTTTAGCGAGAGGGTCGCTCCTTATTTTAGCCGTGGAATTCTCAAGCCGCAGATTTCAATGAGCTACCCGGCATCAGAAGCGCCTCGTGCCTACTCCGACTTCGCCAACCTTCCCAAAACCGGCAAGTTGGTTCTGCAATTTTCCGCGTCCGCCTAGTTGTTGGCTGCGCTTGCATTGGCTATTGCTTATGAATCGATGGGTAATGCTCAGCCTGGCCAAATGGTTGCCAGCCACATTGTTGCTAAAGTCATGGGTGTGATATCGCGCCGAAGGGATTGAGGATTGCTCGAAGACAAAAAGACCAAGATAGTAGCCACACTTGGGCCCGCGAGCGCGAATATCGACACCGTTGTGGCTATGGCCCGGGCCGGAATGAACGTCGCTCGGCTTAATTTGGCACATGGCACTCCGGCGTCGATTGTTCGCCTAATTGGCCTGGTCCGACGTGCAGAACGCCACACTGGTCGAATGATTTCGATTCTCGCCGACCTACCCGGCCCTAAGATGCGCATTGGGACGCTGGAAAAAACGATCGAACTCAGCGCCAACGACAAAGTACGCCTCGCTCCGACAGGATTCCTCTGCGACGGGCAAGAAACCTGCATCCCGGTGGACTTTCCTGGGCTCGCCAGGGCAGTATCGCCGGGCTCGCTAATCTACCTAGCCGACGGGTTCATTTCGCTCAGGGTAACGCGCGTCGAAGGACAGACAATCGTGTGCACCGTCACGGCGGGAGGAGAGCTCTCCTCGCATAAGGGCATCAACCTTCCCGGCGCGAAGCTCGACATCGAGTCGTTGACCGAAAAGGACGCCGAGCTTCTTTACTTCGCCCTTTCGCGAGGAGCCGATGCGGTATCGGTGTCGTTCGTGCACCGCGCCGATGACCTCCATCGCGCACGCGCTATTGCGGCTGAACACGGCTTTTCGCCTTTTCTGTTCGCCAAGATCGAGCACCCGGCAGCGCTCGGAGACATCGAAGCCATCCTGGAAGCTTGTGATGGAATCATGGTAGCGCGTGGCGACCTGGGAATTGAACTGCCCCTCGAAGAAATCCCTCTGGTGCAAAAGGACCTAATCTTTCGAGCCAATTGCGCTGGCAAACCAGTCATCACCGCGACGCAAATGCTTGAGTCCATGCTCGATTCGCCGCGCCCGACGCGAGCCGAAGTGACGGACATCGCCAACGCCATTCTCGATGGAACCGACGCCGTCATGCTCTCCGAAGAGTCGGCAATGGGCAAATACCCGGTTGAGGCGGTCACGACGCTAGCGCGCGTCGCCCGGTACACTGAGATGCACGCCACATTCATGCCGGCGCGCACACGAGTCGCCGAGCAGATGCGTAAAGATGCCTCCACGATACCGGAGATTGTGGCACTTTCTGTGCTCTCTGCAGTTGAGAAACTCGAACCGGATTACATCGTGACTCCGACCGAGTCCGGAGCAACGGCGCGAAGCGTGTCGAAGTTCCGCCTCAAGCCTTGGATCGTCGCCCTGTCGCCGATCGAAACCACTGCCCGCCGCTTGATATTCAGTTCCGGCGTCGCACCTTACATCATCAAGGAGCACAACACCAGCTGGGAGATAAAGACCCGAGAAGTCATGTCGGAAATAGACCCAAGCGCATCATTGGTGCTACTTACACAAGGTTCGCAAGGGCGACAATCCGGCGATACCAACAGAATCGACATAATTAGGTTGAAGGACAGTGTTCTACCAGCTAAGTAATTGTCCAGCCGCCATCGACGATCAGGGTTTGGCCGGTGATGTAGCTGCCAGCATCGGACGCGAGTAACAGAAGCGCTCCGCTAAGCTCATCGAGCCTTCCTCCCCTTCCGAGCGGCGTGTTGCGCCCAATCCAGGCCAAACCCTTGCCCTCGTCGAACATCGCTGAAGTCATCTCCGACGGAAACCAGCCCGGAGCTATCCCGTTCACCCGGATTCCAAGCTTGGCCCACTGCGCCGCCAGCTCGCGAGTAAGGTTCACTACCCCCGCCTTGGAGGCCGCATAACTAGCTTGTGGAATAACGCCCGAAGCCACAACGCCCAGCACCGAAGCCACGTTGACGATCGCCCCGGATCCCTTGGACGCCATATGTCGGCCTACGGCTTGACTTGCGACAAACACTGAGTTGAGATTAGTCTCAATCACTTTGCGGAAGTGCGCGGGATCCTCATCGAGCGCTGGCTGCGGACCGGCGATACCGGCGTTGTTTACCAGTATGTCGATACTCCCGTAGCGTTCAACGGCGTAGTCCGTCATCGCAGCGATGTCCGTATCCGAAGTGACGTCACAGACCACCCACGAAGCCCCGGGAAGACGCGCCGCAAGATCTGAAATCCGATCCCTGCGCCGAGCCGCAAGCACCACGGACGCGCCAGCTAAAGCCAGAACCTGTGCGAAATGGGCCCCGATGCCACTTGAGGCACCCGTTACGATCGCTACCTTTCCCTCCAAACCAAAGAGATCTTGTACGCTCAATGTCACTCCCTCTTCCTCGGTAATGCACCGCTTTTCAACACCATGGAGCCGTCGAATCCCGCCAGGCTCTGGACTACTGTACCCCCTGGACCGAGAGCCAACCCGCCATATATCAGCTTCGGTACGCTAGCCTTTGTCAAAGATGAAACCCATACCTGTAGTCTTCAACATAGGGCCGTTGCAAGTCCATACTTATGGCATCGGGCTCGCGATAGCGTTTTACGTCGCCTACCGCTACTTCGAGAAGAGGCTGAAGTCGGCTGGCGAGCCTTACGAATGGGTCTCCAAATCCTTTTTGTGGATAATCGCGTCGGCGATCGTCGGCGCCCGCATTGTGCATGTCATCGCCAACATATCCTTCTCCGCCAAATACCCCGGACAGATTTTGCTTA
>JAJYGZ010000044.1 GCA_021790495.1 Actinomycetes bacterium | reverse complement strand
CTTGAGAAGCACCGGAACCCCGACCTTGGCTGAAAGCCGATCGCTAATCTCAAGGGCGGTCTTTCGAGCTACTCCCTCCAACGCGACACAAGCACGCTCGACCGCAGCGGCGTCCAGATCCAAATTCACTTAGATGCCCTTCTCCCTAACTCCAGTTCGGCCCAGCCCTCGGCCTATCCACCGTCTATGCAGCAGCGGCGACAGCGATTCGCGGGGTCTTCGAAGCACATATCGCAACGCGCCCGCACTTACCTCGTCGTTCCGCTCCAGTAAACCTAGTCTTTAGCACGATCCGCCTCCGGTCTACCGGCTTCGGTTGCGCCTTGCTCGTCTCGCGCTGAACTCGCATGCATATCTAACAGGCTGTTAAGGCTAGGCGTCCGCACCGCGATGCGCTCTCACGCCTCCGGGAATCGACGTGTCAATTTGCGCCTCTAAGGCAAGGTCGGCACCGCCTCGACCTAGCGAATATTCTGGCCGCCCATATCTATCCCCGTCCGTCGGCCCCCGACCCAGGCGTCGCCGCGACGACGACTCTCCAAGAATCGGGCCAAAAGGCGCCGACATTTATCGCCGAAATCATCTGTCTCCGGGGATCGAAATCAATGATCCCCTCTCTTTGGGATTTTCACCCCGGTAAAATCAAGCGAATCCCTTGATTCGGTGGCAATTTGCGCCGATGGAACTTCATTGGGCAATTCCGAACCAGAAAGTTAAATGTTCCAGGTCCGGCTCTTAAACAACAGGATCGAACTGGACTCCCCGCCAAGCGGCGCCGGACAATACCGGCTTGCGCCCCCTATTGGGGCGCGTGTTGTCACCGCTCCACGCCAATCCAAGGTGACCGATATCCCTTCGAATTCTGGCGATTTAGCCGGATTTCTTGGCCCGAGAGCACGCCTTGCCAGACTCGAAAACCCTCTTGAGCCCCAAAAGAGACTTGCACTAGATGTCGAAACACGACGTGTCGCTTCCGCGGCGTCTAGGTGGTCGGCTAGAGGCGAGCGGAATGGCGGTGGCCTTGAAAATTTCGCATTCCGGCCAGATGGCAAGCCGCCTGGTTTCAAATGCTTCTCGCTTAGGAACACTAAAGGCCGCTTTAGCGTCGCGAGCCAACGACCCAGGGAGCAACTGTGCCAATCAACAAGCTATTGATCGCAAACCGCGGCGAGATTGCGGTGCGCATTGCGCAAAGCGCCGCGGCCGCCGGGGTGCAGAGCGCATCCATCTTCTCCGCAGACGACCTGGATTGTGCTCACGTCTTCAAGACAGACGAAAGTTTCGAAATACCTGGAATCGGCCCCGAGGCCTACTTGGACGCCGATGCGATAATTGGAACCGCCCTTGAGCACGGCTACGACGCGATCCACCCCGGCTATGGCTTTCTCTCCGAGAGCGCGTTCTTCGCCCTGGCGTGTGACGAGGTCGGCATCACCTTCGTCGGGCCATCCGCGGAGACGCTGGAACTATTCGGGGACAAGGCCAATGCCAGGCGGCATGCCCAAAAACTTGGTCTGGGCGTGATACCGGGTACTTACCGAGCAACCACTTTTGAAGAGGCGAAAGCTTTCTTGGACTCTCTTGACGGTGGGGCGATGATAATTAAGGCGGTCGCTGGCGGCGGCGGTCGTGGAATGCAGGAGGTGCGAGAGCCGTACGAACTCGAATCAGCGTTCGAGCGCTGCAGTTCTGAAGCTCATAGCACATTTGGAAACGGCGATATATACGTTGAGGAATTGATCGAAGGGGCCAGGCACATCGAGGTGCAGCTCGTCGGAGACGGAACGGGAAGGGTTTCGCATCTCTGGGACCGCGACTGCAGCGTGCAGCGCCGACATCAAAAGTTGATTGAAAGTGCGCCCAGTCTTGGCCTCGCGCCTCAAATTCGCCACGAAATGTTCGACCACGCGCTTCGACTTGGACGTTCTACCAGCTATCGCGGAGTCGGCACGGTCGAATTCTTGATCTCTGGCAACGAAATCTACTTTGTCGAGGTCAATCCTCGCTTGCAAGCCGAGCACACGGTCACCGAAGAAGTTACCGGGGTCGATCTCGTCGAGGTGCAGCTGGCCTTGGCCAATGGTGCGACACTCTCGTCTCTTGGGCTGCGGGCCAATCAGGTTCCCTCCCCTCGCGGACTCTCCATCCAGGCCAGAATCAACGCCGAGACACTGGGCGAAAACGGATCGCCGCGCAAAGACAGCGGCGCAATTTCGCGCTTCCAAGCGCCTCAGGGACGCGGAATACGCATCGATACCCACGCCTATGTCGGATACCGAATAAACCCGAGATACGACTCTTTGGTTGCTAAGTTGATTACCACCGAGCTGTCTGGCGAGCCTGGTCGCGCCGCCGCGAAAATGAGCCGTGCACTCGATGAATTTGATATCGCCGGGGTCGAGACCAACCTGGATTTACTAGCGGCAATCGTTGCATGCGAAGAGTTCGCCGCCAGCGAAATTACCACCGACTTCGTCGAAACCCATCTCGTAAAGCTGCGTGCTAGCACTCAGCGCCGAGGCCTGGTTCCCGAACCCCAGGACTCCGAAGTGCCAAGCTGGGACCCTGCAGAAGCAGCCCCCGAAGTGCCCATCGGCGCCCTACCAGTAATTTCTCCGCTCCGAGGCGTCGTCGCTGAAGTCCAAAAGGCGGTCGGCGATTCAATTTCGGTCGGGTCGGTGCTAGTCGTGATCGAGTCGATGAAGATGGAGCACGCCGTCTTGGCCGATATCTCTGGGGTCCTCCATCAGATCACTGTTGAGCCCGGCTCGCAAGTCTCCGAAGGCACCGTCATTGCATACGTCGTCGAGTCAGAGGTCGTAGATGACGAAGCCGCGATCTTGCATTCCATCGATGGCGACCATATCCGAAGCGACCTTGGTGAGGCCATCGAACGCCACCGCATCGGCCTTGACGAAGGGCGCGCCGCATCAACCGAAAGACGACATCTCACCGGACGGCGCACAGCTAGAGAAAACATCGAAGACCTTTGCGACCACGGGAGCTTCGTAGAATACGGCGCTCTCGCGATAGCCGCCCAGCGCCGCCGTAGGTCACTCGAAGACCTCATCGAGAATACCCCCGCGGATGGCTTGGTTACCGGACTTGGCGCGATCGACGGTGTTCGATCTCTGGTCATGTCTTATGACTACACGGTTTTGGCCGGAACCCAAGGGATGGCAAATCACCGCAAGAAAGACCGGATGTTCGAAATTGCCGCGGAGAATTCACTCCCGGTAGTGATCTTTGCCGAGGGTGGGGGCGGCCGCCCTGGAGACACCGATACCTACGCGGTAGCGGGGCTCGACGTCTCTTCATTTCGCCTGCTGGCAAAGCTCTCGGGCCAGGTGCCCACCGTAGCGGTGGTCTCTGGATACTGCTTTGCCGGAAACGCCGCGCTGGCGGGCTGCTGCGATGTGATCATCGCAACGCGAGAGGCAAGCCTCGGAATGGGAGGGCCGGCCATGATTGAAGGCGGCGGACTCGGAAAAGTAGCGCCGCGCGATGTCGGTCCGATGTCGGTGCAGGTACCCAACGGCGTGGTCGACATTCTCGTCGAAAACGACGAACAAGCCGTAACGGCTGTAAAAAAATACCTTTCTTATTTCACCGGCGGCCGCGCCTCATCGGCTGGCTCCGACCAGCGCGCTCTACGTCACCTGATACCAGAGAATCGACTTCGGGTCTACGACATTCGCCCGATCATCGAAATCCTCACCGACACAGACAGCGTTCTGGAACTGCGGCCGGAATTCGGAGTCGGAATAGTCACCGCGCTGGCGCGAATCGAGGGAAAAGCGGTTGGAATCGTCGCCAACAACCCCCGCCATCTCGGCGGAGCTATCGACGCCGAAGCCGCGGACAAGGCGGCGCGCTTTATGCAGCTATGCAGCGCGCACGGCCTAGCGATAATATCGCTCTGCGATACCCCGGGATTCATGGTCGGACCCGAAGCGGAAAAGACAGCTACCGTAAGGCACTTCAGCCGGATGTTCCTCGCTGGAGCTAATTTGCGGGTTCCCATCGTGGCGGTGGTGCTTCGCAAGAGCTACGGCCTTGGCGCCATGGCCATGGCGGGCGGCTCGACAAAAACGCCTCTGTTTACCGCCGCATGGCCGAGCGGAGAGTTCGGAGGTATGGGCCTAGAAGGTGCGGTGCGCCTTGGATATCGGCGCGAACTCGACCAAATTGAAGATCCCGAAGCGCGCAAGCGGAGATACTTGGAGCTGGTTGACCAGATGTATGAGAAGGGCAAGGCCCTCAGCGCCGCCACCGCGTTTGAAATCGACGACGTGATCGACCCGGCCGAGACGCGAGCAATCCTGGTGCGTACTCTGGCCGCAGCCAAGGATCCTTCCGCCACCGAGCTCCGCCCCGGCTACGTCGACTCCTGGTAGTCGGCGTAGCCGCCGGAATCTTGGCAATGCCCCCAAAGACCGGCCTCGGGCCCTCCTGGTCCGGCGATCGCTTCGGTGTCTCACAGACGCGATCGTGCAGAACACCTACGTCGCTTTGGAATCATTCAGTACCGCGAGCGGATAAGATCGCGAAATTAACCTGGAATTGACTTGGCCAAAATAACACGCTAGCTGCATCAAGATCTTTTCGGCGACTTTCGCGATTAGCCACTTAATTGCCTTATTGGCTACGATTGGATGTTGCAGAGGCAAAGGAGAATCCATGGGCAATTCATTCGGCTCAAAAAGACAACTCGAAGTTGGAGCCAGAAGCTACACCATTCATGATCTCTCCGTACTTAGCTCGATCGGAGACGTGTCGCGCCTTCCCTATTCGCTAAAGATCCTGCTCGAAAACCTCCTTCGCAACGAAGACGGGGTTTCGGTACACCCCGGCGACATTGAGTCCATGGTGCGCGCGGATGCCAGCCTAGGGGCCACCGAGATAGCATTTTCTCCAGCCAGAATCCTTTTGCAGGACTTTACCGGCGTCCCGGCTGTGGTCGATCTCGCCGCGATGCGCGATGCCATGATAGACCTCGGCGGAGACCCCTCCAAGGTGAATCCGCTCATACCAGCGGAGCTTGTAATCGACCACTCCGTCATCGCCGACGATTTCGGAGGCGCACGATCATTCGGCATAAACGCCGGTCTCGAAGCCCAGCGCAACAAAGAGCGGTATCAGTTTCTTAGGTGGGGCCAGCAAGCTTTCGACAACTTCACCGTCGTTCCACCCGACACGGGAATCTGCCATCAAGTAAACCTCGAATACCTGGCCCGCGTGGTATTTGTCGATCAGGACGGCAACGCCTACCCAGACACCTTGGTCGGCACCGACTCGCACACTCCGATGGTCAACGGGCTCGGAGTACTCGGATGGGGAGTCGGCGGCATAGAAGCAGAAGCCGCCATGCTCGGCCAACCGATCTCGATGCTGATCCCCAAGGTGGTCGGAATAAAGCTAACCGGGTCGCTCCCCGCCGGTACCACCGCCACGGACATGGTGCTAACGGTTACCGAAATGCTTCGACGCCATGGCGTGGTAGGCAAGTTTGTCGAATTCTACGGCCCGGGCTGCGCGAACGTAACCCTGGAAAATCGCGCCACCATCGGCAACATGTCGCCCGAATACGGATCGACCGTGACAATCTTTCCGATAGATCATGAAACTTTGCGCTATCTCAAGCTGACGGGTCGTTCCCCAGAGCAGATCGCATTGGTCGAAGCCTACGCCAAAGTGCAAGGCCTCTGGCTGGATCCAGATGCGGAGCCTGCTTATGACGAACGCATCGAACTGGATCTCTCGGCCATCGAGCCCTCTATTGCTGGCCCCTCGCGTCCCCAGGATCGCGTAGCGCTCGCTCAAAGCAAGGCTCGGTTCATCGCGGCGCTCGAAAAGATCGCCTCTCAAGGATCGATCCCGTCCTCGGCTTCGGCGCCGACACCGGTCGTTCTCAGCGACGGCCGCACTTTTGAGATCGATCACGGAAGCGTAGTAATTGCAGCAATAACTTCTTGTACCAACACGTCCAATCCAACGGTCATGGTCGCGGCGGGACTGCTCGCTAAAAAAGCGGTCGAGCTCGGGTTGTCCTCCAAGCCCTGGGTCAAGACCACCCTGGCTCCGGGATCCAAGGTGGTGATGGAATACTATGACCGAGCGGGCCTGACGCCGTATCTCGAGAAGATGGGCTTTTACCTCGTCGGATATGGCTGCACCACCTGCATTGGCAACTCTGGGCCGCTGGCAACCGAGATATCGGCAGCCATAGCTGGCGCCGATCTGGCCGCCGTCTCGGTCCTCTCGGGAAATCGCAACTTTGAGGGCCGCATCAACCCGGACGTAAGGATGAACTATCTCGCCTCTCCGCCGCTGGTGATCGCATACGCCATAGCGGGAACCATGAACATAAACCTCGCAAGCGATCCCATCGCACTTGGAAGCGACGGATCCGAGGTCTATTTGGCAGATATCTGGCCAACCGAGGCCGACGTCGCCGAGGTGCTGCGCGGCGCGATCGATACCGAGATGTTCGCCAGCTCTTACGCTCAAGCTTTCGAAGGCGACGAGCGCTGGAAGGCGCTGGAAACCCCGTCGGGAACCAGCTTTTCTTGGGACAATACCCACTCCACTTACGTACACAAGCCCCCCTTCTTTGAGGGAATCACTCGCGAACCCGCTCCGGTCGCCGATATCGAAGGCGCCCGCGTGCTCGCGGTACTGGGCGACAGCGTCACCACCGACCACATATCGCCAGCCGGCAACATTCGGCCTAGTTCACCAGCGGGAAAGTGGCTCGCAGAACGAGGCGTGCCGGTCGGGGACTTCAATTCCTACGGCGCACGGCGCGGCAACCACGAAGTGATGATCCGGGGAACCTTTGCAAACATCCGGATTAGGAATCGTCTCGCGGACGGAACCGAAGGGGGCTTCACCAAGGTTCTCCCCGAGGGCGAAATCACTACTATATACGATGCCGCGATGACCTACAGGGAGCGCGGCGTGCCATTGGTGATCCTGGCTGGCAAGGAATACGGCTCCGGGTCATCTCGCGACTGGGCCGCCAAAGGAACCTTTCTGCTCGGCGTGCGCGCCGTTATTGCCGAGAGCTTTGAGCGGATACATCGCTCCAACTTGATAGGGATGGGGGTGCTTCCGCTGGAGTTCCTTGCTGGCGAATCCGTCGATTCGCTTGGGCTAACCGGGGGCGAGAGATTCGATATTTCCGACCTCAATGAGCTCGCGGTGGCGGACAAGGTCGGCGAAACCATCACGGTGAGCGCAGACGGCCGTCTTTTCGAAGCAAAGGTTCGCATCGATACTCCCAAGGAACTCGAATACTTTCGCCACGGAGGCATCTTGCAATACGTGCTTCGAAGCCTGGCCTAACCAGCACGCTCGAAGCAAAACGCCGCGACTGCCTAGCTCAGGCGCGTTGATACTGGGTGATAGCAAGCCCGGCGAGAATCACCGCTAGGCCGATGAGCTCCAACGGGCTTGGACGCTCGTGCAACAAGATGGCCGAAAGAAAGATTGTCGCCGCGGGCTGCAGGTAGAGAAACGGTGCTGCGAGTTTGGCGCCGAGGCGATGAGCGCCGAAGTTCCATCCCGCCATCGCAAGTACCGTCGAGCCAAGACTTATCGCCGCAACCGCCAGCCAAACCGATCCGCTCCGGGGCAAGCTTGAGCCCCTGTTATCAAAGAGCAGACCCAAAAGCACCGGCGGAAGACAAGACAGTACCAGCAGGCTGGTTTTATCCGAGGTGCTCGCGCTCCAACGGCTGGTATAAACCGCATAGACCGCCCAGCACGCGGTGCCCGCAATTGCGAGCACCACACCTAAGACCACCCTCGGCCCCGAACCAGGGGAGCCGCCGGTTGCGAGGACGGTACCGCTGCCGGCGAGCAAAATACCGCCGATCAAGCTGGGCGAGAATACCCGCTCTCCCCTAAGCGCCTCGAAAATCAGGATCCAGAGCGGCTCGGTGGTTAGTGCGATCCCCACGATCGTGGCTGGTGAAACCACCAGCGCCAAAGTCACAAGTCCGTTATACCCAAGACCGCCAATCACAGAAAGCGCAACAGCGCGCGGCCAAGTCCAGCCACCAAAGCCAATGCCGCGGCGCGTGAGCAAAAGATAGAGGCCGATAATTGCCGCCGAGGGAACAAAGCGGTATCCGAGCAGTACCGCAGCGCTATCGTTATGCGACAGGAACCTGGTTGCTACCGGAGCGGCGCCCCACAACAGTCCCGCAGCGACCAGCGATGACCGGGCCAGGCCATTTGCTCGAAGCGGCTCGGATGGCTTTCCGGAAGACTTGGGCAACTGTTCTATTGAGCGCCGTGTCCGCGCGCCATGTTCGCGAACTTGGTAAAGGTCTCCATAAATGAAAGCCGGGCCACGCCGGTCGGACCGTTGCGATGCTTGGACACCAGAATCTCGGCGATCCCCTTGTCGGGACTGTCCTGGTTGTAAAGTTCGTCGCGATAGATAAACATCACGACATCGGCATCTTGCTCAAGCGAGTTGTGAACCACGATCTCATTGGCGACAAAGCTCTCGTTTTGCGCCACGGCAATATCGTAGGTGGGTCCGTATCCAATAAAAGTCGCCGAAAGTACTTTTTCGAAGCGCGTCAAGCCAACCACCGGCTCTTGCCGATCGCCGGTGTTCGATGTTCTCCGGAGCGAATCATCGAGCGCCGCATATACAAGCTGGTCACAAGGTACCAGCTCGTCGGTGCGCACCGCGACCTCGTCAGCGGTATTTAGCTGCCAGAGCATCTTCCAGCCTCGGCGGGTAAAGACTCGGTGATTTGGGGTCGCCTCCAGCTCCTTGTGCGACGACAACGTTAGCCGATACAGCGGCTTTACGCCCGAATACCTAACTTGGGTCACCATGGTCGTCTCGAGCATGGTCTTTTCATTCATTGAGACCACCTCGGCACCGTAATCGCCGTAGAGACGATAAAACGACTCGAGCGAGACGGTATTGCCGAGCTGATCAATGGTGATGCGGCTAGAGCCGCCAAGGCATCCCGATTCACGAAGATCCGCCAAACCGGGATGTTTGTCCGCCCGCATTTCGAGACCTCGAGAGAGCTGTGAAAGAGCCAGGACCGGTACGTCGAGCTCACGCGCCAAAAGCTTCAAACCTCGCGAAATCTCCGAGACTTCGATCTGGCGCGATTCAGACTTGAATCCGCCCGACATGAGCTGAAGATAGTCGACCACGACCAGTCCAAGTCCGTTAGTTGATGCCTTCAAGCGGCGCGCCTTGGCCCGAATATCAAGTATCGTTACCTGGGCATTGTCGTCGATGTAGATAGGTGCGTCGCCAAGTTGCCCCAGAGCCCTGGAGATGCGGCTCCAATCTTCTTCGGTGAGCTTTCCGGTTCTCATCCTTCGCGAGTCGACCCGCGCTTCAGAGGCGAGAATCCGCTGGGTAAGCTCCATATGGCTCATCTCCAGCGAGAAGATGAGCACGGGGAGGTTGGACCGTGTCGCTACTTGGGCGGCGATACCCAGCGCGAAGGAGGTCTTGCCCATGCCGGGGCGGGCTCCAACGATTATCAACGAGGAGCGCTGCATCCCCGAAAGAATCTCGTCCAGCTCGAAAAAGCCGGTGGCAATTCCCGTTACCGCGTCAGGATTCTCGTACTGCGCCTGGAGATCGTCAAGCGTACGAAGCAGCACATCTTTGATGGAAACCAGGGAATCAGTGGCCTTGCGTTCCGATATCTCGAAGATCAGCGACTCGGCTAGATCAAGCACTGCCCCTACCTCTTTGGGGACCGAATACGCCAGTTCCGAAATCTCCGTGGCGACCTTGATGAGCTTGCGCAATAGGGAGTACTCTTCGACGATCCTCGCGTAGCGCGCTGCGCTGGCGATTGTCGGAGTATTGGCTTGCAGCTCCAAGAGTGCGCCGGTCCCGCCAACGAGATCGTACTTGTCTTGGCGCCGGAGCTCCTCGGCTACGCTGACGGGATCGACAGACTCTCCGCGCGCGTGCAGTTCGGTGAGGGCCTCAAAGATCGCTGCGTGCGAAGGCTTGTAGAAATCAACCGATTGGCAGAATTCCACCGCATCGGCGATCGCGTCCCTTGAGAGAAGCATCGCTCCAAGAAGCGACTCCTCGGCCTCAAGATTGTGAGGAATGGATCGCTCTAGCGCTCCCTCCACGGATTTAATGTCGCGTCGCGGCATCGCCCTAGCCACTAAAGTTCACCCCTGAACCAATCCACACTATTAAAATGGCCGTAGCTTCATGTGAAAGCCACGGCCATAGCTCGAAATATTGACTGGCTTGAGCTACTCGCCGACGACAACCATTACCGTAATTTGAACTTCCGGATGAAGCACTATTGCGACATCATGGCGTCCAAGTTCGCGGATGGGCTCCTCGAGCTTCACACCGCGGCGATCCAGTTCGACCCCAAACGCGCTCTTGAGCGCTTCAAGGATTTCAGACACGCCCACAGAGCCATACAATTTTCCCTCATGAGCGGCATTTCCGTTCAACGCCAACTCTGTGCCGACAAGGCGACGAGCAAGCTCTTCGGCACCTTCACGAGCTTTGCGGTCCTTAAGATCGCGAGCTTTGCGCATGGAGTCGGCTTGCGCCTTGATGCCAGCGGTAGCCAAAATTGCGTGGCCCTTGGGAAGGAGAAAGTTGCGCGCGTATCCATCGGCTACATCGACAATGTCGCCGCGCTTACCGAGGTTGATTAGGTCGGTACGCAAAACTACCTGCATTAGACCTCGTCCTCCTGCAACTCGTCGTCGAGGACGTCGTCAAAAGTGTCCTCTAGCTCAACTTCTTCCACCCGCGCCGCGGCGTAACCTGCCTTGGAGTCAGGACGAGGAGTGCGTATCGAGGTGCGCTCGGCCACCATTCGCTGCAGATAGGGCAAGAGCGCCATCTCGCGCGCGTTTTTAATGGCCATAGCCACGGCACGTTGGTGCTGGTCACAGTTCCCTGTCACGCGACGCGCACGAATCTTGCCGCGCTCGCTCATGAACTTCTTGAGAGGATCGGTATCTTTGTAGTCGATATAGTCGATCCTCTTCAAGCAGAAGATGCACACCTTCTTCTTGATCTTCTTGTTTGTCTCCTTCGGCGCCCGCCGCGGAGAACTCTTTTCACCTTTACCCATTAAAACGGATCCTCTTCTTCAATATATGAACTGGGAATTATCTCGGTTGCCGCGACACTCCCAAATCCAGATGAAACTTCACCGGTGCGCTGACGGCGCTCGGTCTTTGAAAGCTGTGCGGTCGCCCATCTCAAGCTTGGGCCAACCTCATCGGCGACAACTTCTACCTTTGATCTCTTCTGCCCATCCTCGGTCTCCCAGCTTCTTTGCTCGAGCCGTCCGATCACGATGACTCGCGATCCCTTGGAGAGACTCTCGGCGGCGTGCTCGGCGAGCTCGCGCCAGCAAACCACATCGAAATAAGACGTCGCCTCTTCCCACTCGTTGGTTTGACGGTTTTGCCAACGCCTTGAAACCGCGAGACCGAATGTAACGCTAGGCAAACCAGACTGCGTATATCTGAGCTCGAGGTCCCTAGTTACGCCGCCAACCAAAAATACCGAATTACCGCTTGACATATTCAACTCCAGCTTGATGTGGATGAGCTCTTGGCTCTTTTGCTACTGCTCTTGGGACGATGCCTGGTTGGCGAGTACACGTCCTGCCACGCGGTCCGGAAGGCGGATAACCTTGTGTCGGAGAACCGCGTC
>JAJYGZ010000375.1 GCA_021790495.1 Actinomycetes bacterium | reverse complement strand
TCACGGTCATCAAATATCGTTGCCGTCCTGGGAACCGGCATTTGCCACCAGGCGCTGCGCGAGTCCGGTCACCCTGGAGGGAGCTCGGCGATTCTTGACCGCAATCGCTATCGCCTTCGGATCTCCGATCAGGACCACCAATTCGCGCGCACGAGTGACCGCGGTGTAAAGAAGTTTTCTTTCCAGCATCGTGTAGTGCTGCGTGGCGATCGGAATTACCACCGCTCGATACTCCGAGCCCTGAGACTTGTGTATCGATGTCGCATAGGCGAGCGCGAGCTCGTCCAGCTCGGAAAAGTCGTAGACGACCCTGTTGGCGTCAAAGACGACGCCGAGCTGCCCCTCGGAGATGTCGATATCGACGATCACGCCGATATCTCCGTTGAAGACTTCCTTGGGGTAGTCGTTGGCGAGCTGGAGCACCTTGTCGCCGACGCAATAACTCAGCCCGAACCGCTCCACCCGCTCCGTGGGGTTCGCGTTCAAGCTCTCCTGCAGCAAGACATTGAGCGCCCGCGCGCCTAGCGTACCCCGGTTCATCGGCGTGAGCACCTGCACCTCTGTGATCGGGTCAAAGCCAAAGCGCTTCGGGATCCGCTCGGCGACGAGACGCACCAGTCGGCGCCCGATCTCTTCGGGGTCAACACAGTTGACTAGGTAGAAGTCTTTTCTCCCCCCTTCGCCGCCTTCTTGGGGCATCTCACCCGAGTTGATCCGATGCGAATTGCGGACAATCATAGACTCCGCCGCTTGGCGGAATATCTCGGTAAGGCGAACTGTCGGGACTCGGCCCGAGCCGATCAGATCCCCAAGAACGTCACCTGGACCGACCGAGGGAAGCTGGTCGACATCGCCGACTATGAAGAGGGCCGCCCGGCCAGCAAGAGCCCCGAGAAGTCTGTTCATAAGCACGACATCCACCATCGAGGCTTCGTCCAGCACCAAAAGGTCGCAGTCTAGGGGGTTGTCCTTGTTGTGTTTGAAGTCAAAAGTCGCCGGATCAAACTCCAAGGTCCGATGAATGGTCTTGGCGGCTCTCCCGGTTGATTCCGACAGCCGCTTGGCCGCTCTGCCGGTGGGGGCACAGAGAAGAATCTTGATTCGCTTTCGCTCCAATATCGCGATGAGGCTGTTTATCAAGGTGGTCTTGCCGACTCCCGGACCTCCGGTAATCACGATCATCTTCGAGGTAAGAGCGAGTGTCACAGCGTCGCGCTGGCTGCGAGAAAGCGAGATGGCGCCTTTGGTTTCCACCCATTGGATCGCACGCTCAGTATCTATTGCTCCCCAGGGCGGACGATTGGGAGTCTCCAGTCGAATAACGCTGTTGGCTACCCCTACCTCGGCGAAGTAGAGCGGCGCGAGATACAGGCAGCGCTCGCCAGCTATATCGTCGGGAACTATCTGTCCCTCGAGGATCTCTTTTTCGATGGCGACTTGGAGAATTTCAGTGGAAATCTCCAGAACCTTCGCCGCTTCGGATAGCGCCAAGCCGACCGGAGTCGCGCAGTTTCCCGCCTCGGCAAAGCGCGAAAGAACATAGGTGACGCCGGCCTGGGCACGCATCATCGAATCGGGGGCGATGCCAAGTTGGCGGGCAAGCTGGTCTGCGGTCCGAAATCCGATGCCACGGATGTCGCGAGCCAGACGGTAGGGATTCTCGCTCACCATGGCGATCGCATAGTCGCCATAGGTCCGATAGATGCGTGTTGCCCGAGAGGTCCCAACCCCATGGGAATGAAGAAAGACCATGATCTCTCGGACGGCCCTCTGCTCAGCCCAACTGGCCACGATCCGAGCCGTGCGCTTGGGGCCAATACCACGCAGGGAGGCAAGCCTTTGGGGCTCGTTCTCGATGACCGCAAAGACGTCGCCACCGAAGTTCGAGACCAGTACCTTGGCAAAGTGGGGACCTATGCCCCGAACCATGCCCGAAGCTAAGTACCTCTCGATGCCCTCGGCGGTAGTCGGGGCTACGCTGAGGAGCTGACGAGCTTGAAATTGCCGGCCATGGGTCGAATCCACCCGCCAATACCCCACCGCTTCGATGGTCTCGCCCGCGCCGATCACCGCCGCGCTTCCAACCACGGTGATCGGCTCGCGCCGGCCAGAGACCTTTACCTTTAGCACGGTAAAACCGCTCTCTTGGCTGTGAAAACTGACCCGTTCGATCAAACCGGAAAGACGATCAGACTCGGGGGCCCGTACCTCATTGACATTCTTCATCAGACATCTCCGTCGGTGCGCCAAGCACGGTCTGGCCCCTGGTCTATCGTTGCAACCCTAACCTCGACTTCGTCGCGTCGGTTTCATCAGCGAACCCTCGCATGATGCGACCTTGGGAACTTAGCGAGCACCCCAAGGAAACTCCGAAACTCCATTGGTCCGCCACATCATGGCCGCCGGGTCTCTTGGGGACCGTGGTAGTCGGTCGACTCGAGGTAATAATTGCGATCGAGGCGACGCTTCGAAACGTCTGGGCCGATCTTATATGCTGGGGAAAATGCAAGTGATAGTTCCGCCCGAGATCGCCGACATCGAGGTTCCGCCGGGCTTTGACAAAACCATATATGACGCCGGTCATGATGCTCTCACCGAAGCCGTCGCAGCGGCCGAGTTCTATGTCCCCACCTACCTGGGCGGCAGCCGGACAATCGAAGTAATTTCGCAGATGCCAAAGCTGCGCTACCTTCAGCTCCTGACCGCGGGGGTCGACAAGGCAACACCATTTTTGCGCGACGGCGTCACCCTGATCAACGCTCGCGGGGTGCACGACACATCCACCGCGGAACTAACCCTCGCGCTGGCTCTGGCGAGCTTGCGCAATCTAGCTGGCTACATTCGCGCTTCCAACCAGGACTGGACGATTCGCGGTGTCGAGCCGAGCCTTTGGGGTAAAAATACCGCGATCATCGGAGCCGGATCGGTCGGCAATGCCATACGGCGGGTGTTCGAAGCCCTCGGAGCAAAGGTGCAGATGATCTCGAGATCTGGCGGGGGATCGTCCCTCGCGCTAGGCGAGGCGGATCCGGTCATCGCAACGGCCGACATCGTGATTCTCGTCGTGCCCCTTACCCCCGAGACCAGAAAGCTCGCGGATGAGAAATTCTTATCCAAGCTTAAGACTTCGGCGCTCTTTATCAACGTCGCGCGAGGCGAAGTCACAGACACCGAGGCCCTTTTGGCCCAATTGCAATCCGGAAGGCTACGTGCCGCCCTCGATGTGACCGATCCGGAACCGCTCCCCGAGGATCACCCGCTCTGGCGACTCGACAACTGCATCATCTCGCCACATGTCGGCGGTGCCACCGACGGCTTTCTGCCCAATGCGCGGCTATTAGTCCAAGATAACCTTCGCCGCATCTCGCGCGGCGAAGAACCGATCAACGTCATTAACGGCGAGTACTAGCGCGAGATATAGGGCAATGAGAAGCAAAGAGGCGTCAGCTGAAAAGCGACTCGTCGACCATAATCGGCGGGTGAACGGGGCTCATAAGGGCAACCAGGAGCGCGTCCGAAGGTCGTGACGGCACGATCCGCTGGTGCCCTTGTGAATCGACCACGGTCAACTCGGCCAAATATATCTCGCCTTGGCGCCCGGTTATTGAGACCATGGCGATTCCCATCGAGAACTGGTTCAACACGTCCACCATCACGTCGGCGAGAAATGGCCTGCGGCGCGGAAGCGCCTTTAACGCCATGGCGAGCATGGCAGCTTGATCCAGCGAGACTGGTATTACCAGACGCCTGTTTGGCGCGTCGACTTCGCCCACCACGACTCGTGCGAATGTCTCGGGCAACGCCACGCCAACATCAACGACCCGCGAGCGACGCCGGCGCGAGAGCTCCGCTACCCCATCGGAAGGAATAGGGCCAACTTCGGATGTGTCCGCCCCGTCCGCCCCTTGCTCGACAATGGGCTCGGCCGCCGTCACCGAGTGCTCCTCAACTAGTCCCAGCTGCCCTTCCGGAAGAAAATCGCCTTGGGCTAGCGGCTCATTCTGGCTCATCTCAGTCAAGTCCATCTCAGCTCTGGCCTAAAAAGTCGCGTCGGTCCTCGGGGATATAACGCGAATTTCGCATTCCAATTCCGAGCACGATGCCGATGGCGGTAAAAAACGAGAGCGCGGCAGACCCTCCGTAGCTCATAAAAGGCAACGGTATTCCGGTAATTGGCATAATTCCCATCGTCATTGCGGCATTCTGGAAGATCGAAAACGCTAACAGCGCCAAAACTCCCGCAGCCAGAAGCCGACCAAGTTGGTCGCGCGCCACCGCCACGACGCGCCAGACTCTCCAACAAATGAATCCGAAAGCCGCGAGCAAGAGTCCGGCTCCAACGAAGCCGAGCTGTTCGCCGACAGCGGTGAAGATAAAGTCGGTCTGCTGTTCGGGAACGTAGGCGAGATTGGTTTGGGTCCCGTGGAACAGGCCCTTGCCGAATACGCCTCCGGCTCCGATGGCGATCTTGGATTGCGCCAAGTTGTACCCGGTATTGGAATAGGTGCCAGCGGGATTGACAAAGGAGGTAAGGCGCTTCAACTGGTAGCTTTGCAGAATTCCGAGGTGGATTACCACATATATTCCCAGCGCACCCGCTAGGAGCAACCCGACCAAATGCAGCATGCGGATTCGAGCCATTACCAGCTCCGCCAAGAGAACCACGCCCAGGATTATGGCGGTGCCGATATCTGGCTGTTTCACCACCAAGAGCATGGGGACGCCAGCCAAAGCCAGCACGCCGACCAGCCGCTTCACGGGCAATGGTCCGGATTCCCTGGCCAGAAAGATGGCCACCGCTATGATGATCGCCAAGGAGGCGAATTCAGATGGCTGGAGCTGCAGAGGTCCGAGCTGGAACCATCTCTGAGCGCCGAGCGCGCGTTTGCCGATCGGCGTAAGCACTCCTAGCAGTCCCATGACAACTCCGCCGTAAATGACATACCCGAGCGCCTTGATATGGCGATAGTCGATCATCACGGTCGCCAGCATCGCGGCAATGCCCAGCAGCACCCAGATGCCTTGGCGCTCAAGGTAGTACTTTGGGCTCAGCCCGGCCAAGACCAGCTTTTCGCGAGTAGCGGTATACACCATCAGTACCCCGAGAAATGCCACCATGACGGTCGCAATCAATAGCGAGTAATCAAAGTGGAGGAGGCTCTCCTTGGCGATCCGGCGGCGATCCGAAACAACCGAAAAAGTCGTCATTTCTTGGTGCTTGTCTGAATCGGCACCCAGTTCGCGTAGCCAAAGCCACGCTGGTTGGTTGGCGCACGCGGTTTCATCCCTCCATGATACCCGTCCTTTGGATCGACGGGCGGGCTGAGCGCGCTGGCGCTGGCCATAAGGGAGCCCTCGAGTCACGGCTTGGAAGAACTCGCGCTCGCAAGAGCAGTTGGAAGCGTGAAGGGCGCGACAATAGTTGTGCGCGAATGGATAAATACAAGGTGGAAACACTACAGTTGTATAAAGTGAAGCACTCGCGCCGCGAAGGGATGTAACGAAAATGAGCGTCTTTAAAAGACTCTCCCAGGTCTTCCAGCAGAAGGCGAACGCCGCTCTAGACAAGGTTGAGGACCCAACCCAAGCACTTGATCTTTCTTACTCCAAGATGATGGAGAATCTTCAACAGGTGCGAAGGTCGATCGCCGATGTGCTCACCTCGCAAAAGCGACTTGAAGCCCAGAAGGCGCAACTGATAGCTCAAAATGAAAAGCTCAAGGGCCAGGCCCGCCAAGCGGTGCAGCAAGGTCAAGACGACCTGGCCAAGACCGCCCTGGGACGAGCCCAGGTCATCCAAGGGCAAATAGATGCTCTCGGGCCCCAAATCGACCAATTGCGCACCCAAGAAGAGGCGCTAGAGGACACCGGCCGCAAGCTGCAGGCAAAGCTGGAGGTCTTTCGGACTCAGCGAGAAACCATGAAGGCGCAATACACCGCGGCCAAGGCCTCCAGTGAAGCGGTGGAGAACCTCTCCGGCCTCTCAGAGCATATGACTGACGTCAATGTGATGATGGACCGCGCCCAGGACAAGATCACCCAGCTCCAGGCGCGAGCGGCGGCAGTCGGGGAATTGTCTGATTCGGGGGTTCTCGATTCGCTGACGATCGGAGGCCCGAGCAATGACATCGAATCCCAACTCCGTGCTGGCGCGACAACAACTTCGGTCGATTATGAACTCGAATCTATGAAGGCTGAACTGGGAATGGCTTCGGGAACTGCGCCCTCGGCTCAAGGTGCCGAATTGTCGGCTCCGCCCGCGAGTGTCCAAATCGAGGCGTCAAAACCAGCCGTCGATACCATGGTGATCCGGATTGCGGGTGACGCCTTGTACCGCGTACCAACTTCGATCAAGCCTGCCTTAGATGCGTTGGATTCCGCGATGGATACCGCGATCGAACACAACGAGGCAAAGAGTTTTGCGACTTGTACCGCCCAGCTGGCCAACTTAATAGCGACCTCTGGAACCAAGTTGGACGACAGCGAGATGGTAACGTCGGATCTCATCGTGCCGAGCCAGGACATGACCATCGAGGATGCAAAGAGGCTGCTCGGACAAGACAGCGCCACCCCGGAGAGCTAACCGGCGCTCCTGAACTGCCAGAGAGTCAACCCGCGCCAACTGCGGCGGTTTTGTCACCCCTGACAATCGGATGCCCAAGCGCTCGTACCGCAGTGTTCGGTCTCGTTGGGGACCCCGGGTGCAGTGGCTTGCGGGTAAAGCAGTGTCGCGCTTGCCTATGCCTCCCCACCCGAATGCTCCAACTTCGACGCCTCTTGTTCGCCGTCGTCACTTTCGGGCCTTGGCCCCTTGGGCCTTGGGAACTTTGGCTGGCAGGCTGAGGCCGTAGTCAAAGGCGCGCCGAACCAAAGCGGCCAACTCGGCGGAGTCTAGAAGTTCGGCGCTGAGGACCAAATACTCGCGCATCGCTCGCCCTAAAACGGGCTCAAAGGGGGCAAGGCCAAATTCGGTGATTAGCTCCTCGCGCAGCGATACCTCAAGACGCAAGAAGATCTCGTTCTCAAAGACGCCCATGAACATGTTCCCGTTTATCACACAAATAGGAAAGCCAAAGGCCAACTTGCGGGTGGCCTCGGGAACCCAGCCCGCGATCATATCAAAGGTTTCGAGAACCTCCGGCGATGACTTTTCCATCTTTGGCGCCATGCTACGCTTCTCTTGGGTCGGGTGTCGAGCCAACCATAGGCGATTCGACCCCTGAAGCCACGGGCAAACCCCTTTTCCAATTCCAAGCGCAATACTTGTGGTGGGTAAGGGTGGTCAAATGCATGCTGGCGCTTTGGGCACCTGCGCGACTACGACTTGCCCTCGTGCTTGCGAAGCTCTCGTCGAGCAATGGTCATACGGTGCACCTCGTCGGGACCGTCGGCGAGCCTAAGGGTTCTCTGTCCCGCGTACATCCGCGCCAGCGGAGTGTCACCGGAAACTCCGGCACCGCCGAAAACTTGAATCGCGCGATCGATCACTCTGAGGGCCACATTGGGGGCGACAACCTTAATCGCCGAGATCTCGGTACGGGCGCCCTTATTTCCGACGGTATCCATCAGCCACGCCGCGTAAAAGGTCAGGAGCCGCGCTTGATCGATTTCGATCCGCGAGTCGGCGATCCAAGTCTGGATGACTCCTTGCTCTGCCAGGGTCTTGCCGAAGGCGACTCTGCTTTTGGCACGTTTGCACATTAGATCCAGCGCCCGCTCCGCGGCACCAATGGAGCGCATGGTGTGATGGATTCTTCCGGGCCCAAGCCTCGCCTGGGCGATGGCGAATCCGCCACCCTCCTCCCCGAGAAGATTGCTGGCGGGAACCCGCACGTTGTCATAGAGGATCTCTCCATGGCCCTCGCGATCCTGGTATCCAAATACCGTGAGATCCCTGACCTTGATCACTCCGGGAGTATCGAGGGGAACCAGGATCATCGACTGTTGGCGGTACGGCGAAGCGGTAGGGTCCGTCTTGCCCATCACAATCGCCACCTTACAGCGCGGGGAAGACGCCCCTGATGACCACCACTTACGACCATTTATGACATAGCTGTCTCCGTCGCGCACCATCGAACACTCTATGTTCGAGGCATCCGAGGAAGCCACTGCCGGCTCCGTCATAGAAAAACATGAGCGGATCTCTCCCGCCAAAAGGGGCCTCAGCCACTCTTCTTTCTGCTCCTCAGTGCCGAAGGTGGTGAGAATCTCCATGTTGCCAGTATCGGGCGCGGCGCAGTTCAGCGCTTCTGGCCCGAGATGGCTCATGCCAGTTATCTCGGCCAGAGGCGCGTAATCGAGATTGGAGAGCCCATCGGTCCATTCGGTCTTATGGGGAAGGAATAGGTTCCATAAGCCGCGCGACCGGGCCTCTGTCTTTAGATCCTCGATGACCTGGGGGTGAAAGTGCGGATCGCCCGATTCCGCCATTTGAAGCTCATAGAGTTCCTCGGCTGGGAAGACGAATTCTTCCATGAACGCCAGGAGGCGCTTTTGCAGATCTTTAGCAGTAGCGCTGAGTTCGAAATCCATTACATCACTCACTTAGGTCAAAGAACTAATCCTCTTGGTAGCCTACAACCGCTAACTAGGCGCAATCATGTGGAGCTGAATTTGCGAAAAAAGGCTCCCATCCGCCGAGTGTGCATCAAGTTTCGACAACGGTTCATGGATACTGGTAGTTCCTTCCCAAGAAACCGTCGCGCACGCGATTTGTCATGACCCCAGTTAATACTCGAATTCCAGGGAGCGGTCAACGCGGTGGGCAACAAGGTAATCTCCTCTCGCCCGATAAACCATGAACTCTAAACTCGTACTCAACACCAAATAGACAAACTCATCTAGTTTAAGCTAGGCTGAGAGTATGAAGGCGTTTGATTTGCTTCGAACCTTGGACCGATGGGATAGCCAGGGACTTTGGGCCTTCGATCTGCCCAGGCTTGAATTGATTTTCGATGAAACACCAGGCAGTCTCAAAACTGCGTTAATGCGTCACGCCAAGGCCGGGATCATCACTCGCGTAACGCGAGGTATCTACGTAAATCCGAGGGCGCGGAGCATGCCTGCAGAACCCCTCCTGGCGCTCGTTTCCATCATGCGCCCATACGATTTCTCCTACCTCTCGCTCGAATCGGTGCTGTCTGATGCGGGATGGATCTCGCAGATTCCTTTTTGTCACACGCTGATGACCTCGGGACGCAGCGGGGTATTTTCCACTCCTTATGGCGTTTTGGAATTTACCCATACCACCAGGGCCGAAAATTCCCAGGAGGTGGTCTTCGATGGGCGCCGGGGCGTCCACGTTGCCGCGCCTGAGCGGGCATATCTAGACCTGCGTTACGTCAGACGCAATCTGGCGATGGTAGATGTCCCTAGTCGGGAGGCATCGTGATGGCATCGGATTTCACATCGCTAATGGATTTGGCACAACAGA
The DNA here is from genome assembly GCA_021790495.1 of Actinomycetes bacterium. Taxonomy (GTDB): domain Bacteria; phylum Actinomycetota; class Acidimicrobiia; order Acidimicrobiales; family Acidimicrobiaceae; genus Acidithrix. The sequence goes on along the minus strand of JAJYGZ010000375.1, from coordinate 2,541 downwards.
TCGCCAGAGAAAACCAAGCAAGTTTCCCTGCGGTTGTCAAGGAGCTGTTGCACTATGAGATTCTACAGACGCTCATGGAAAGCGGGAGCGCTGGGAACCTGGTGTTCCAAGGTGGTACCGCGCTGAGATTGTGTCACAGCGGCGCGCGCTATTCCGAGGATTTGGACTTCGCGGGCGGATTGGATTTCGACGCTTCTGTCATGAAGCCGTTTGTGGAGCGAGTGAAGAAAAGCGTTGGCAGCCGGTATGGATTATCCATCGAGGTGGCTGAGCGCCTTCCCAACCCGCCAGACAAGGTTCCACTAGGCCGATGGAAAGCCAAAGTGCGATTACCGCTGTTGGATCGATCCGCCCAGCAGAGCTATCTCATCCAGGTTAAAGTGGCGAAGATCCAGGCATATTCCAGTGAAGTCATGCAAGTGCGCACCATGTCAGACAACGTGCCGTATGCGTATCGGGCGATTTTGCTCAAGTCGGAATCCAAAGAAGAGATTCTTGCCGACAAAATAATCGCTCTTGGAGCGCGGCCCTATATCAAACAAAGGGACTCGTGGGATATCCATATGCTCGCACAAGCGGGTGCATCACTAGATATTGAGCTGGTGCGGTGGAAAATAAAGGATTATTTCCTTGACCGAACTAATTTTGTTCAAAGTCTCCGGAGCAGAACCAAACAACTGGGAGATCAGGTAACTATCGGCGCATTTCAAAAAGAAATGTCTCGATTTCTTGAAGGCCCGCACCGGGCAATCATCCAGGATACTTTCGTTGTGCACCAGATGCTATCGGTAGTAGCGGGAGTCGCTAAAGCAGCCCTCAACGAGCTGACGCCGGATAAGCCGAGCCCGCCAGAGGTGCCTTAGCGCAATCTTACGACTTCCCCCCATGGGTGGTTGGTGCCCCGGTCAGTTCAAAGGCTTTGCGCTTTGTCGGTGTGAGATCTGTTTGGTCTGGCGCTCACGACTGGTCTTGACCTCCGCCTTGTTGCCAGGCGCGTTCTACGCTTTGTGCAATCTCGGTCAGCTTGCGGCGGATGGCCTTGATTTCCTTCACGTTTCCCTTGGCGAGGCCAACGATTTCGCTCCCCGAGGAAAGCAAGGAGAGGATCTCAAGATGTTCGTCTCGCAGGTACGGAACCAGTCGTTCCGGACGGAACTCGTGTTCCACGAGGGACAGGCGGGCAAGATCCCGGACATCCTTTTCCCCCTTGGAGGATCCGCCTCGGTCCGCCAGGGCAGCGAGCTTGAGCGCGAAAAGGTGCTCGATGGCAGCCACGTTGACACCGTCATAGCTGACCGCATAAGCGGCAATCTCTTCAAAGGGCACGATTAAACCGCTGTCGTATTGGCCATAAACATCAAAGTCGAAACCAGCACGGGTAAACGAGTGCTTGCGCGGTCGCTTATTGGATACCAACTCGTCGGTGTCGCGCAGTTCGTGAAGCCCGGCGAGCGAAACATAAAAGTCGCCGTCGTGGGTGGCTTCGGCATACGCGCTGGCAAGAGGCGAGTTCACTACGTGCAAAAATGCTGCCACTCCTCCGATGAACACGACCTGGCCCGGATGCTCGGAAGCGATGTCATAACAGATTGCCAATAAGTGCTCGAAGTCATACATGACACCATTTTATCAGCGTTACAATAACACTGATGAGCCTTCCCGCATTTTGGCCAACGCCCAAGTATCTGCCGATGGTCCCCGCCGATGGGGCGATCCCCCTCCATGAGCTGTGTGAGCGGGCTGGTGTGCCATGTCGGGCTAGCGGCGAGTGGATTAAACGACCCATAGTCATTGCACGCAGCGATGACAGAGACGGGGCTATCTTGGTTGATGTTCGCCATGGAACTGTCCGGGTTGAAGTCCCGAGCAGCTGGGGCGGCACCGACGCGCTCGATGCTCGTTACGCCCTCGGCGTTCTCGCCTACGGAATCTTCGATCTCGTTGCGCGGGAAAGCATCAAGGGGCAGCCTTGGGCGCGAATAAGACGGCCTCCCGGTCCTCGCCGGTCGGGAACTGCGCTGACCAACCGCGAACGACAACGACGGTATCGGGCGACCCACACCGTCGCAATTAAAAACCTGGCAGAGCAAGCCGCACGTGACTTCACGAGCGCTCAGGCACGGTCCGACACATCACAGTCTGGACAAATGCAATAGCAGAAACACGCGATAGCAATCTGGGGAACCGACTACGTGTATGAAAGTAACGGCTTTAACGCTCGGGGAAGGCTCCTTGACAAATAAGGCCAATCTACTGCCTCTGACAACGTCAATGAGCTTCACGCGCGCTTGCCGGCAAAAGGTTAGCAACAAGCAAACTGGCCAAATGTATATGGTGACAACCCGCAGCGTCGCTCGGGCGTCCTGTAAAGAGTTTCGGAATACTCATCCAGAACGGCGCATCCCACAAATCATGGACTTAGACCATGAGTGTGACCCCGAGAACGCATTCGGTAAAGACACCATGCAAAGCGCCGTAGCCAACGCCGAGGCTGGCTGGCTTCGCTCGAGGTCGTTCGGGCACTATCGCCTGAGCGTCGTT
>JAJYGZ010000148.1 GCA_021790495.1 Actinomycetes bacterium | reverse complement strand
GCTGTCAAATTAGTATCCCCGCCCGAGGTCCATGAGAGACGGTTGCACCTAGGTGACCATGGCTCGATAGTTGGAACTCCGGTAACTATCCATGGCGAAGAGTCCGGTACATCCGGATTGCGCCAGAACGTATTCGAGTTCGGACGTCCGGTAGGCGGGGTTGATATTTACCAGGATGATCCCCACTAGCGCAGTGGCGTACTGTACCACGGTCCATTCGTAGCGATTCGGACTCCAAATTCCGATCCGATCCCCTTTGCCGAAGCCGTCCGCCACCAGCGCCCGCGCCAGAGTCTCGGTGGCGAGGTAAAGCTCGCGATAGGTCATTCGGATTCCCTGGTGGACAGAGACAAGTGCCTCGCGATCAGCGAAGCTAGCGACCGCGGTCTTGAAGTTTGCTCCGATCGTCTCGCTAAGCAGCGGCGTGGAGCTCGTTCCTTGTTCGTAAGAGATTCTCATGGTCATCAAATTAGGCCAATTTGAGCACGCATGTTTAATACGGGACAGAAAAAGGAATTCAGGCGCCGCCTCGATGCTTTGGCTTGTGATTCATGACCGTGAATGCGATTATTTTTTCCCGGTGCCGCCGGTCACCTTGGTCAGCCGATGCGCCTTTGGCGCTAGGTGAGTTCAAGGGCGGGCCTGGTTTGAGCCCGGTTCTGAACTACCGGTCCAGAACGCGTGTTTAGCTTTGCAATCCACCACGACTTGGGAGTCGGGCACGCTGAGATGGTTATCGTTTGAGTAGATCGGCGAGAGCTAGCTCCAGTGACTCAAAATGGAACTTGTAGCCAGCCAGCAGAAGCACCTGGGGAGATACTCGCTGCGAGACGAGCAATAGTTCTTCAGCCATCTCTGGCCCCAGCGCCGCCTTGAGAACCAGCTTGGGAGCTGAAAATAGCATCGGACGCCCCAGGCACTTGGCCAAAGCGCTGCTGTACTGCTGGTTTGTTTGGGCTTGCGGAGCTACGAGATTCACCGGGCCCTCGACCAGCGGGTGATCCAGCAGAAATATTATCGCCTCGACTTCGTCGTCGATATGGATCCAGCTCATCCACTGGCTTCCGCCTCCAAGTTTCGCACCCAGGCCCGCGCGAAAAAGCGGAAGCTGTTTGGCCAGGGCTCCACCAGATCGCGATTGGACTATGCCGGTTCGAAGCGTCGCAACACTGATGCCGAATTCTTGGGCGCGCATCGCTTCTGTTTCCCACGCAGTTGCGACTCGGGCGAGAAATCCAGTTCCCGGCGGGGAGCTTTCGCTGAGAACTTCATCTCCGCGATCGCCGTAAATTCCAATTGCACTTGCGCAAAGGAGGCGGACCCCACGGGCTCTGAGAGATTCCAGCATGGATACGACCTGGCGAGTGCCATCGATTCGTGATGAATAGATGGAATCCTTTACCGCGCCGTTCCAGCGGCGATCTCCGATACCTGCGCCACCAAGGTGGACTACCGCCGAGAGTCCAACCAGTTTGGTGGCGTCGAACTTGCCGTTTTCGCTATCCCAGGCGACCGTACCGCCAGTGTCGGTTCCGGTTCCTCGGCGCGCGGTTATGACCTCGTCCCCGCGTTCGCGCAGTCGGCTTACTACTTTGGACCCGATTAGGCCGTGGGAGCCGGTGACGAGAATCTTCATGGGAATGGTCCTTTGGGTTGAAGCGGACCGACGGAAGTTGCTGCACATGGTGAAACGTTGCTCGCAACGCCTAATTCCCGCCGATGGGTTGTATCGCCGACTTGGCGCTGCACGGGCTTATCGGCGATGCGGCTTGAATTTCGGCGCGAGTAAGTCGCGGACGAATTTGCCCGAGCTGTGTTTGGCCTGGCGAGGATGCCTCCGTTATCCCAGTGAGAGCCGTCCAAGCTAGCAAGTGTACTTGCTGTGGGCAAGTTCAACTAGTTCAGATGCCTTGGCTGGGTCCGAAAGATGGATCCCGTGATCGGTATCGGTTACCATGACTTTTTCCACCCTCGGAATGGTCGTAGCGAGGTATTCCACCGCCTGAACGTGTCGTTCGGGGGCATTCGCACTTGCGCATATGAGACTCGGGGAAAGGATCTGATTCAGTTCGGGTGGCGGCGAAAGATGCGCAACTGTGGACATCTCTGCAACTAGAACCGTACCCTCAGCTTTGCGCCTCGCTTTTGTTGAGGGTGGAAGTCTGTCCCAGCGGTGTTGTCCGAGCATGCGGATCATGAATTGTGCGGCGAAGTCCTCTGCGAACTCATTACTGATTGGCGTTCCAGGTTGGATTGAATAGGCGCCCCCGCCGTTCCAGAAACTCATCCAGGGCAACGGGCTCTCGAATGTCACCACAGCGCTGATGGGCGATCGGTTCTGAGCTGCCAACAAGAGCGCGATTGTTCCGCCAAGGGAGTGGCCAAAAACGATCGCTGGCTCGTCACCGATTACGCCAGCCAGGTCCTCGATGTGCTCGTCGATCGCTGGAGGCGATTCAAGGGAGAACGGTTTTTGGAGGGCCGAGGCCTCGTAGCCGCGGCGATCGTAGCTGACGCAATCGAAGCCAGTCGCGGTGAGATGGCGGATGACCCGTCCAAACGATCGTGAACGATCCATTGCCCCGTGGACCAGAACCACCCGTGTGGTTCCCCGAAGGAGAAGTCCATTGGCTTGGTGATGCGTGATCGCGAGCGAATCGAGTCGACTTTGTAGCACGTGCTAATCCTATTTTCGCAGTATGGCGGTGGCGCTCGCGCTGAGTTGAGGTTGCCGATGCGATGGAATCATAGAGAGTAACTGTTGATGCTAAAAACCCGTGACGGGACGAGATTAGGGGGTCACGCCGTAAGGGCTGTTGGCGATGAGGTAGCACTCTTCGTGGTAGTGCTCCACCCGCTGCCACTTGTTGTCGTGATAAACGTTGGCTATAACTTGGCGCGGCTTTAGCTTCGCGGAGTACCGAATTTGAATTTCACACCAGGCGCAATCCGCGATACAACCGGGTTCGACCGAGCGAGTGACTGCTCTACTTTTGATTGGTGACAAGGTTGTCATTTAGAATACTTCGGGCGCTGTAGGGCCCACCTTTAGGTTTGATGAGCTATTTAGTGAATTCGATAGTGCTCTATTCATCCTAGCCTGTTTTAAAGCGATCCCCGTGGGCCCATCGTAGAACCAAGTTTTACCGCCAGGCGTACCACTTGGCGCACGTCTGCATCGTCGACGCGTTCTGAATTGATGACCTGGTTGATAGAGGTTTCGAGTTCCGCCGACAGCTCGGCGAGGTCGCCTTGTCTCGGCTGAGTTTCCGCTCGCACCACCGTCGTTGCAACCATCGTCGCTAGAATCGCGAAAGACGCTACCAAGCCAAAGGTTATAACCGCGCCAATGTGGGCGAGGATGGCTGAGACGATCATCGCCGCGGTCGCGGCCGCGCAGATGATTCCCGCAATTACGCGCACGGTGCCAAGCTTCATAATTTCACGCTCCAACGGTCGACGGATCCCTTGACGCGATCTTATGCCTGGTAGGCCCCATGGGCAAGGTGTGTAGCCACCGAGTAGCCGATGATTCGCTTGGACAAGGGGTCTGCGGTCGGCGGGGAGGCTGACCTAAAACTGACTGTGATAGCGAAATATCCTGCTCCGAGGTTCGATTTCGGGTCTTTGGGGACTCGAAAGATTTTAACGTTGCGGTCACAAATGGGTAGCATCGTTATGTGGCTGATAAACATATCGATGCGTTGAGTACTTTTGGTCCTAATTCGTGGCTGGTGGAGGAGTATCTCGCCGCCTTCAAAAACGACCCGGAGTCAGTACCTGAGTCCTGGAGGGATTTTTTTACCGACTACCGATACGAGTCCGACGGATTGGCTTTGGAGGAGACCCCTCAAAACGACGGCGACTCGATTTTGATTGCGAGCGATCCGATGCCGGTTACGGTGCGTGATGTTGCGGTGCAAGAGGCAGAAGCGAAGATCGTCGCACCAAGTGGATCAATTGCTCCGCCCCAAGCTAGCGCCCCCGATGCCTCCGCTTCGCGGCTTGAAACCGCGGCTCCGCTTACCGGCTCAAGTGAGGCGTACGTGCCACCCCCAAATGCCGAGGTGGTGGCGCTGCGAGGGTCATCCGCGCGAATCGTGGCCAACATGAACTCTTCGCTTTCGGTCCCCACCGCTACCAGCGTTCGGCAGATTCCCGCCAAATTGCTCGAAGTAAATCGCGGCGTAATCAACAATCACCTCGCGAGGAATTCCGGGGAGAAGATTTCGTTCACCCATTTGATTGCCTATGCGATTGTCCAGGCCATCAAGGCTTATCCGGTTATGAACTCGGTCTTTATCGAGACGATCGATGCCAAAGGCACTCCGGGTGTGCAACGTTCCAAGGAGATCAATGTTGGGATTGCGGTCGATGTCGAAAAATCCGATGGCTCCCGGTCGCTCTTTGTGCCGGTTATTCGCGGTACCCAAGACATGGACTTCTTTTCGTTTCTGCGAGCTTACGAAGCCTTAGTACGGAAAGTTCGAACGAACAAGCTGTCGCCTGACGATTTCGTGGGCGCCACAGTGAGCGTCACGAATCCAGGAACGATTGGGACGGAGCACTCGATTCCCCGGCTCATGTCAGGCCAGGGCGTCATTATCGGCGTGGGTTCGATCGCCTACCCAATTGGCCTAGCAGCCGCTGATCCGCAGCTATTCGTCGACCTGGGCGTTTCAAAGACCGTGACTCTTACCTCTACCTATGACCACAGGGTCATCCAAGGGGCGGAGTCCGGACTGTTTCTTGCCCACATTCACCGCCTTCTTACCGGCGAGCATGGCTTTTACCAGGAGATCTTCGATTCGCTGGCGGTGCCGTATCCTCCGGTGACGTGGCAGCGCGATACCAACGACCACGACAGCTTCGATTTGACCAAGCTGCGGAAGCAGGCGCTGGTAAATCAACTGATCGATACCTACCGTTCGCGGGGTCACCTGATGGCTCGCCTGGATCCGCTTGCCCTCAAGTCCCCGGCATTGCCCGATGAGCTTGACCCCGCATATTACGGGCTTACGGTCTGGGATCTCGACCGTCCCTTCTTCTCGGGGGGCTTGGCGGGTAAAGACCAAATGACGCTCGCAGAAGTGCTTCAGGTATTGCGAGACACCTACTGTCGGACTGTTGGCATGGAGTACATGTTCATTCAGGATCCTACGCAGAAAGAGTGGATTCAACAGCGCGTCGAAGGAGTTCAGCCCCAGTTCACCACGCCGCAAAAGATGCATATATTGAGTCGTCTGAATGCGGCCGAGGCCTTCGAGCGATTTCTCCACACCCGCTACATAGGTCAGAAGCGATTTGGCCTTGAAGGAGCCGAATCCGCCATCGTCTTTTTAGACCAAGCGCTCGACCGAGCGGGGGTTGTGGGTCTTCGCGAAGCTGTGATCGGCATGGCGCACCGTGGGCGTCTCAACGTACTTACCAACATCGTCGGCAAGAGCTACTCGGAGATCTTCAAGGAGTTCGAGGGAAACCTCGATCCGTCCAGCGTGCAAGGTTCGGGTGACGTCAAGTACCACAAGGGGTTCCGCGGCGTCTACGAGGGCTTTAGTCGCCAACCGATCGAGGTGACGCTCTCGTCGAACCCCTCGCATCTCGAGGCCGTCGATCCAGTCGTCGAAGGAATGACGCGAGCCAAGCAAGATATGATCGGCGAAAGAGGTTCCTTCCGGGTGCTCCCGATATTGCTCCACGGCGACGCAGCTTTCGCGGGCCAAGGCGTGGTGGCCGAGACGCTGAACTTGTCCCAACTTGGCGGATACCGTACAGGCGGCACCTTGCATCTAGTGATTAACAACCAAGTTGGCTTTACCACCAATCCCGACCAAGCGCGCTCATCCCGCTACGCCACTGACGTCGCCAAAATGGTCCAGGCGCCGATACTGCATGTCAACGGAGACGACCCAGAGGCCGTGGCTTGGGTGGCGTCGCTGGCTCTTGATTATCGCGAGGCGTTCCACCGAGACGTCGTCGTAGACATGGTCTGCTATCGCCGCTTTGGCCACAACGAAGGGGATGAGCCGAGCTACACCCAGCCGCAGATGTATGAGATCATCGAAGCCAAGCGCTCGGTTAGAAAGCTCTATACCGAAGCCCTGATCGCCAGAGGCGATATCACCATGGATGAGGCGGAGCACTCGCTGGACGATTTTCTTGCGCGCTTGCAATCCGCTCTTGATCAGACCCGGTCGTCGGCGCCCCCCAAGCCCACGGAGCTTCCCCAGGCTCCCGAGCACAACGTCGCTCTTGAGCTCGTGGACACCCACATACCCGTGGCGGATGTCGAACTCCTTGGCGAAGTTCTTCATGCCTGGCCAGCCGGCTTCACCGTCCATCCGAAGTTGCTGCGCCAACTCGAAGCGAGGCGCGCCACACTGGCCGGGGGCGAAGTCGATTGGGCCCTGGGCGAGGCGCTCGCCTTTGGATCGCTCATGCTTGAGGGCGTAGACGTTCGTATGGCCGGCCAAGACTCGAGGCGTGGTACGTTTTCGCACCGCCACGCTGCTCTGATTGACTACAAGACCGGTCAAGACTACGTATCGCTTGAGCACGTTTCCGACTTCGTGACCGAAAGTGCGAGGCCGTCAAAACTAGGGCGCTTCATGATTTACGACTCGCTACTTTCTGAATATGCGGCCCTTGGCTTCGAGTACGGCTACTCGAGCGTCAGGCGTGACGCGCTGGTGATTTGGGAGGCTCAATTTGGCGACTTCGCCAACGGAGCTCAGACCATAATCGACCAGTTTCTTGCCGCAGCTCACGACAAGTGGGACCAGACGTCTGGCCTGGTGATGCTCTTGCCGCACGGCCACGAGGGTCAGGGGCCGGAGCATTCCTCGGGACGGATCGAGCGCTTTTTGCAGAGCTGTGCCGGGGAGAACATGGCGGTTATGAACCTTACGACCGCAGGACAGTATTTTCACATGCTTAGGGGACAGGTAAAACGCGCCAAGGTAAGGCCGGTCATTCTATTCTCGCCGAAGTCGCTGCTTAGAGCTCGCCAAACCCGCGTGCCGGTGGATATGCTCACTGGCGGACGCTTCTATTCGGTTATCGATGACCCGACTACGAGCGGGTCGAGTGCTACTCGCGATCCGTCGAGCGTGGAGCGGGTCGTGCTCTGCTCGGGCAAGGTGGCCTACGAAGCGCTCGCGAAGTCCGAGGCTGTCCAACTCGGTAAAGAGGCCGGAGAGTCTTGCGCCGTGGTGCGGGTGGAACAGCTTTACCCTTGGCCGGTCGCTGAGATCGAGGCGGTCCTAGGTCGCTATTCGGGCGCCCGCGAGGTTGTTTGGCTCCAGGAGGAACCCGAGAACCAGGGATCGTGGTCGTTTGTGCACTCGCAACTCCATGCGATGCTTCGTGAGGATTTTCAGCTTAGGCACGTCTCTCGAGTACCTTCGGGATCGCCAGCTACCGGTTCAGCGGCAATGCACGCCCTTGAGCAGGCCGACCTGTTGTATCGGGCGATCTCGGTAAAGGTCTCCGAGGCGGGCGGGCCGCACCGGCACTGAAGCCTTGACTTTGGACTCCCGGGTGCCTCCCCAGCGCAGGAATTGGTTGACTTTCTGCATGGTTTCGCCCGGTCGCGGCCCATGTGCGTTGATCTAGGCTGGCAAGTGTGAAACCAGAAGAGCTCATTCCGCATCGGCCGCCCTTTCTATTGGTCGATGAGATCACCGAAATTCGCCCCGGCGAGTACGCCAAGGGAACCTGGCACCTGAGAGGCGACGAGGACTTTTTCGCTGGGCATTTTCCCGGTCGTCCCACGCTGCCAGGAGTGTTGCAGGTCGAATCCCTGGCCCAACTCGGTGCTTGCGCGGTGTTGGCTGACGAGCGATACAAGGGCAAGCTTCCTCTATTTGGCGGGATTGACCAGGCTCGCTTTAGGAGACAGATAGTTCCGGGCGATACCCTGGATCTTGAGGTGGAGCTGGCCAAGATGTCCGCTCGCGCCGGCAAGGGCCACGGGATCGCCCGCATCAACGGTGCCGTGGCCACCGAGGTCGACATCATGTTTATCATTGCCAATGCGTAGAACGGGTTCGTCGATCCCGCGCGCTGCGATTTTGCGATCCTAGTGAGGCTAAAGTGATTCTCGCGACGTGGAATGTCAATTCCCTAAGAGCCCGCATGGATCGAGTGCTACCGTGGCTCGAGAGTGCCAAGCCGGATGTCTGCTGCCTTCAGGAGACAAAGCTGGCCGACGCGGCCTTCCCAGGGAGCGATTTCGAGAAGCTCGGATACGAGTGGGCCCACTACGGCCAGGGCCAGTGGAATGGAGTGGCGATATTGTCTCGCCTTGGCCTTAGCGAAGTCAGCCGTGGGCTCATCGGCGAACCCGGCGGCGAAGCTCGTGCCATCGGTGCCACCTGTGGCGGCGTTAGGGTTTTTTCCCTATACGTGCCCAACGGCAGGGCGCTAGGTGCCGATCACTACCGCTTCAAGCTTGAATGGATGCAGGCATTAAGTAGAACCGCAGAATTGGAAACGGCTCGAAGCGCCAAGGTGGTTTTCGCGGGCGATTTTAACATCGCCTACGAGGACATTGACGTCTGGGACCCGGCCGCTTTCGTCGACGCGACCCATGTGTCGGTTCCCGAGCGCGAGGCGCTAGGACGTCTTTTCGATTCCGGTATGGTCGATCTCTTTCGGCAGAGATACGCCCAAGGAGATCTCTTCTCCTGGTGGGACTATCGCGGCGGCTCATTCCACAAGCGCCAAGGTATGCGGATTGATCTGGTACTCGGTACGCCAGAAGTTTCTGAGTCGCTTCGCTGGGCGCTAATCGATCGCAATGCGCGCAAGGGCGCCGGTCCCTCTGACCATGCCCCCGTATTGGTCGGCTTCGACGCGTAGGGAGAGCCTGAATTGATTATCAAAAGGAGTCGCAGTTGAGCAATAGCTGGATTGAAAGCGTTACGAGTTCTATTTCGGGGTTGGACAATGTGCGCCGTCAGCAGTTCCATCGGATTGGGTCTGCGACGCGCAGGATCATCAATTCCGTCGTTGCCTCCAAGGCGCCCGCTGACGAGTTGGAGGTCATCGCTGCCCAAATTGAGGCGGTGGCGGATTTGATCGAAACCCATCCGACGGGACGGGATTACGAGGGATTCGCCGAGGCGGCCAATGCCGGCAACGACGGCGGCTTCTTGGACTTTTCTCCGATTTCCGGCTTATCCAACCCGATCGCCGCGCCGGTCGTGCTCTCCGTCGAAGTCGCGCCCGATGGCGAGAGGATCGTAGTGGGAAAGGTGGAGTTCAGTTCGGCATATGAAGGGCCTCCGGGTGCCGTACATGGTGGCTTTCTCGCCGCCGCGTTCGACGAAGTGCTCGGACTTGCCCAGTCGATGAGCGGATCGCCGGGCATGACCGCGCGTCTGACCGTCAACTATCGCAAGCCGACGCCGTGGGGTGAGCCGCTTCGGTTTGAGGCGAGGATCGTACGGCGCGACGGCAGGAAGGTGTACACCGAGGGAAGCTGTTACGCCGGGGAGCTGCTCACTGCCCAGGCAGAGGCGCTATTTATATCGGTTGATTTCAAGAAGCTCGCGGACTTGGCCTCGGGCCGCATTTCACCGACCATCGAAAGACACTAGGTTAGGTATCTCCGGGTCATATCTTTAGCCCCAGGGCGTTGGCTCGTTGCGAAGCTCGCAGAAGGGCGGCGATGATGCGAAGTAGCGTCTCTCCGTGCGTTGCCGCGAAGCCTTTGCCAACTCCCGGGCACGACGCGAGATCTTCCATGGTCTGGGGAAGCGTCGCTGCTATATATTGGAGCGCGCTGTCAGTGAGGAACTGCTCGTGGCCCATGAGCAGATCTGCGGCGCTGCGTTTGCGCCACAGTCGCAAGGTTTCATAGATTGGATCGGGGGATTGAGAAGAGTTTCCCGACGCTTGGAGTTTTGCCCGGCTGTTTCGGATGTATTCCAGCGATCGGGAGCGTGAGGCTTGAGTGCCAGCCGTAGGGTCCAAGAAGGACTCAATTGCCCGCAAGAGTACCGAGCGTTCCCGGAGCTGGTTGGAGTTTCCGCGCTGATGGGCCAAGGTGAAATAGACGTGGTCGCGAGCACGGGTGATGCCAACGTAGAGTAGTCGCTTCTCCTCCTCGTACGCTTCGGGTCGAAGTGACTTTGCGTGGGGAAGGATTCCTTGTTCTAGAGCCACTACGTAGACGTTGTTCCACTCCAACCCCTTGGACCTATGCATGGTAGTCAAGGTTACGCCGCGCTTCTTGTCGGGGGCGTTTTCAGCGGCGCGCACCTTGAACCAGTTGGTAAAGGTGTAAAGGTCCATCAAGGGATCGAATCGAAGCGCCTCAAGGGCGAGTTGGCGGAAGTATGCCAGGGAGCTCTCGGAGCCTGAACTTGGCTCCGCGTCGATACGGAGCTCCTCCAAAAGGTTGTCAAGCTGAGACACCACGTCTTGAAGTCGGCCTCTCGGTCCAAGAATTTCGCGCAAGTGGCTGATGGCTGCCTTTAATGCGGCGTCGTTGATGACGACGTTCTGGCCGGCGATGTAGTTGTGGATCCCTAGGGAGGAGAGATTGGACTGGAAGGCTGGGAGCAGAGAGTTCGTCCTAGCGATAACCGCGACATCCTGGGGTGCGACGCCATTGACTATCGCTTGGTAGATGTGCTTGGCGACAAAGGAAGCCTCGTCGGCCGCTGCGTCGAATTCGAAGATCTTTGCGGATGCTCCGCTTTGTCGCTTGGCGAAGATGACTCCGCCGTGACGCGAGAGCTCGGAATCGGAAAATGTTTGCGCCGTCGCGTTCGCGAGATCGACGATTTCTGGAGTCGAACGGAAGTTTGCGGTTAGGTATCGGAAGCTCGCTCCGGGAAATACCTGATCAAATTGGAGCATGAGTCTGGGAGAGGCGCCGTTCCACGCGTATATGGCTTGCTTTGGATCACCCACAACGCATAGATCTGGATCACGGCCGATCAGTGCCGCAAGAAGCTGGATTTGAGGAGCATTGACATCTTGGAATTCGTCTACGTACCAATGGCGGTACCACCATCGAATCGTTTGAGCGAAGCTGACGTTTTCGCGCATAATCCCCTCGGCGCGGATTATCAAATCCTCAAAATCGATCTGGTTGGACTTGAGCTTGTGCCCTTCATAGGCTTGGAAAATCGTCGCTACTGTCTCTGGGTCAAGGGCGGTTTCGCGGCGTTGTGCCTTGTGGAACGCCGGATAGGCATCAGGAGTTATCAAGTACGCCTTGGCGATCTCGACCTCCCTGGAAATCTCGCTGATCAGAAGCGACGCCTCGAGGTTACTCAAAGAAGCGGTGGGCTTTCGAGTTGCGATCAGCGCTGCGAATCGGGTGTCGCCTTGGAGGATCTTGGCGAGTTCGCGACCCTTTCGATTGACGAGTCGTGGCAACGGCTTGCGGATTTCGTCGTAGTAGCGGCGAAGAATCTGAAAGGCGAAACTATGGAAGGTTCCGACCCACGGCATGTCGTATACCGCTAATGATGCCAAGCGGGATTTAAGTTCGTCGGCGGCCTGATTGGTGAATGTTATGGCCACGGTATTTTTGGCCGGCACTGCCGGATCCAATCCGCGCAATGCGATCCGGCGCGTCAGCACTGTGGTCTTTCCGCTCCCCGGTCCGGCGATTATGCACAGGTTTTTCGCGGGATCGCAGACCGCCTCGGTCTGTTCGGGTGTAAGTCCGTTGAGATAGGCCAGGTCCGACATGATTCCTCGTGTCTTTCAATGTCGAAGGTCTTGAGGCGACGCTTTAGCCGTCACAAGCTGGACCAGCAGTCCTGGCGAGCATCTTTGTTGCGGGCTCGGCGCAACAGAACCATGATTCTGTTAATTGTGGCACACTTCGAGGGCTAAATTGGCCATAGTTGGGCGTGTCGAAGCTCCTGCCCAGAATTTCGCATGAAACGCGATACATTGCGTCAAAAACTTCAATTGCGTTCTCGAGTGCAAGCCATTCCTCAAGCCTTTGGGACAGTTCAGCCGCGAGATGATCCAACTCGGAGAAGTGCGACTTCCAGGCGTAACTGAGGGTATCGTCTCCGGATTCCACAAATGTCGTCGCCTCGCCTTCTAGGCCTTCTAGTCGGAGCACAAGAGAGCCGCGGGGTACGAGCAACCGAATCGTCAATTGAATCGGGTCGACATTTTGGATGAGGTCATTTTCGACGATTAACTTGAAGAGATCTACGATATCGTCGGGCGTATTCCAAGGGG
>JAJYGZ010000059.1 GCA_021790495.1 Actinomycetes bacterium | reverse complement strand
GGCATCGAGGTCCCTCGAAGCACGTGCGGAGAACCCGAAGCGAATCTCCATCGCAGATCCGCCCTTGATGCCAAATCGCGGAAGTCCGTCATCCGAGCGAAGGCCGTCGAGTGCTCCCGCGATGACGGTCACCCCTATCAACCGTCGAAGTCTCCCCTGGGTCGATCGGCGGGCTTGGGACGGTTCCGTGAAGGACTCTGGATTGGATGGAGCCCACGCTTCAATCAGCCGGTTGAGGTGGGCAACGTCGCCCGGCGGCGCGAGTCGAGTGGCATCGGTCATGGTATAGCCAAGGGCACGCTCTTGGTAGGACCTCGACGCTCTTCAAGTGCGACGCGCAGACGCGCCTCGTCCAGGGCAGTGATGATCTCGCGCCGCCTCGCCTTCGTTATTGCTTGCTCGATAAGACCGTGTTCAAGGCCCGCCGCAATCCCTTGAGTAATCGCAATCGCCGGAACTACCACTGGGACACCGTCGACAAAGTCAACATCACGGGTCCGAAGATCGTAGGTGGTCACCTTGAAGCGCTGGGTATCTCTTCGGCGCACTCGACGCCCTAAGGGGACGATGACGTCGATGCTTCGGGGATTCATGTCGGCGATTTCCCAGAGTGAGAGGGCGGCCTCTCCTCCTACCGCTGCGCCATGGCCAGCCCAGAGAACGGCCTCGTGGAACTCGTCGTTCGCAGTGACTGGAATGGCGGTCAACCGGTAGAGACCACGGTGGCGCTGCTCGGCACGGTTGGTCTGGGCGAGCCTGCGCAAATATACCTGCGCAATGCCTTGTCTGTCAACGTCGGCGGTGGTGAGGAATCCGTGCTGGGAGGCAGCCACCTCAATGAGGCGGTCATAGGTCTTCAATGGATATTCCATGGGCAATAGTGTACCTATTAGGCTACGCTAATACCGTTATAATAGGCGCGCAACTCCGAAAGTGTAGCTGAAATGACACACTTCTGGCTTTGACACCAATATCCTCAGGGAGGTGGGTTGCTTCAACGGTGTTCTCTCGGGCCACGATGGCTTGAACCGCCTTCCCGACGCAGGCGGAGCGGGCGGCAAACGATGCCGGAACACTTAGTGCCTTCCCCTCCAAGCGAGTACAACCAGAGATTTGATATCCTCGCGCCGTCCAGCCTTTGATCCTCGACGTGGCTTTTCCCGTCATGGTAGAAAGGTAAAATCCCAGACAACAAGCGCCCAGCGGAGTTCTTCCACCACCATCTCTCCGCCCATGCCTGATCGACGGCGCTGGTCGGGCTGCATCTCAACCCTTTTTGGGCGAATTGGCCAATTATTTTGGGGCAATTGTCAGATTAGCCAGAGGAGTTCCGGGATGTAAGTCCCGGTTCTCTAGCATCTCGGGCGTCCACACCGCTTTAGGCGGGGCAAGTAGCCCGGGGGAAGGGCGTTCATACAGGCCGCGCGCCGGATGCAGGCCCAACCTCGACACCGTGTGATTACGTCTCGCCCGCGCTCCGCCACCGGTCTGGCATCCGCCACCGATCAACGCGCCGCCACTATTTTCCAAGCGTGGGACTGAGCTTTGGCGCAAAAGTCTCAATCCCCGACACTGCAAACGTGACTAGCCCTGGTCCACCATGGTCCACCCGGCTAGAATATCGGCATGGCCAGTGGCTACACAGCTCGGACGTTCGAG
Organism: Actinomycetes bacterium; assembly: GCA_021790495.1. Lineage (GTDB taxonomy): Bacteria > Actinomycetota > Acidimicrobiia > Acidimicrobiales > Acidimicrobiaceae > Acidithrix. The sequence continues at coordinate 844 of JAJYGZ010000059.1, read as the reverse complement.
GACAGGGCGTCAGGAATCAAGAAGCACGGTGAAGCGCCAACGCGAGATGACGTCTCCATCACCATCGATGGCATACGCCTTGACACCAAGGAGAAAGTTCTCGCATTCCTCGCCGAAGTCGATGAGATCCGCAAGGCGGAACAAAAACGTGCCAAGCGCAAAAGCAGATGTCACGCATCCGTTCTGGCACCAACTCTCGACACCCGAACCTAGGTATATTTAGGCCGATTCCAGCACGATCCGAGATCGCTCGGGCAAGCATCTCGAAGATATTCGCGCACCTGTAGGTCGAAAAGCCGCTCAAATCTCCCAAGTTGTCTTGAAGAGTCTGTTTTCAAGCGCCTATGCGGCCCGATATATAATCCCAGCAGCGAAAATGGTTAACGTGACTAACCAGCCAAAGTTCATCAAGCCCGGCGCAACGTGGAGCGAGGTCTACGCCCGCGCGCGAGCTCTTGCCCCCGAAGCCTTTCTAGAAAACCGAATCAACAATCTCTGGGGCGGAACCTGGCACGAGATCGGAACGCCGCACCGCACCATCTCGCCAGTCGATGGCACCGTGATCGTCGGTCCGTCGATGCTAGATGCCGAAGAGACTCATCACGCCCTGGATGCCTGCGTAGTAGATCACGTGCATTGGCGCAAGGTGGCCCTTGGCGAACGCAAGGAGCGCGTCGCGGCCGCGGTCGCCAAGATCAAAGAGCACCGCGAGCTTCTCGCCTTGCTGCTGGTCTGGGAGATCGGTAAGCCCTATCGCCAAGCGCTTACCTCGGTGGACCGTACTTGGGGCGGAGTGGAGTGGTACTTGGACAACATCGATTCGATGATGGAGGGCCGTCGAAGA
>JAJYGZ010000286.1 GCA_021790495.1 Actinomycetes bacterium | reverse complement strand
CGAGGCGGCACAAGCCGTGAAGAGCTGCGGTGGCAACCCCCTGCTGGCCACAATCTTCGGACGCCTGCTGGCCTCGGGCGCAGATCTCGGATCCCCCGACACCCCCATCGGCGAGCGCGAGATTCTCGGCTCTTTCTTGACAGGGCTGGATCCAGAGGGGATCGACCTGCTCCGGGCGACGGCGATCCTGGGAGACGTTTCGCCCTTGGCCACCGTTGGGGCCCTGGCGGAAATCTCTCCCCGCAGGACGATGGCCATCTACGAGGCGGCGGCGGACCTGGGAGTTCTCGTGGACCGCGGAGCTGGCAAGATCGGCTTCAAGCACGAGCTCCTTGCCACGCTGGTTTACGAGCAGATGGGCCCAGCCCTGGCGAGCATGTGGCACGCCAGGGCATTTGAGATCCTCTCCACCACCTCCACCATCGACACCGATCTGCACACCTACCTCGCCGAGCACGCCGTTCGAGGAGGCCTTTCCGGCAACCCGAGGGCGATAGGCGTCTTAGAGGCGACCGCGATGCGGGCGCTCGCGATGGGCGCAACCTCTGTTGCGCAGCGATGGCTGCGCGCCGCAATTTCTCTTAGCGGCGAGGACCCGGCCCCGCAACTCCTCGCCCTTTTCGCCCAAGTCCTCATGGTGCTGGGGCAACTCGAGGAGGGAGACGAGTTCGCCGCCCGGGTCTTATCGCATGTCAATGCAACTCCCGCCCAGAAATGGCAGGTCCGCCTCGCCGAAGTCCAAGCACTTGCCCATGGCCGGCGCATGACACTTGACCGGCTCTCCCAAATCGAGGGCGCGCTGCGAATCGACGCCGACTCGCTTTCTGACGCCATAGCGGCTGGAATGCTCCCCGAAGTGGTCACCGCCACCGCTTATTTTTCAGGACCATCAGCCGCTGTCTGGGTTTTTGAGGAGCTACGCCGGGGCATCGCCACCCCTGGCGCCGAAAACTCCCACGCGCAGGCGATACTTAGAAGCTGGCTCGGACGAATCCTCGGGGATCGCGAAGTTCTCGCCGAGGGCATCACCCGGGAGGTCAGCGACTTCGCCGATCGCATCCCCACGGTACCGGTAATTAACATTTCCCTGGTAATAGTGGTCATGCAGATCCTCAAAACCGAGGAGCGCTTTTACGATGTCGACCGTTTGTATGCCTCTGTAACCCGCAGAATCACCCGGGAGAACTATCCCCTCGGCTTTGGAAGCCTAAGCGTCGCCTATGCCGATGCCCTGAGCCGCCAAGGTCGCCTCAAGGAGGCCTCGGCGCTCATCGACGACACCCTCGCGTTAGCCGAAGCTAGCGATTCGATCGTGCCGTGGGCACTGGTGGGCCGCGCGTCCCTGGATTTCGACTCGGCCGACTACGCCGGTTCGGCCGCCGCGCTCGGTCGCATCGATTCGATCATCGGTTCTGCCGGAAGCGACTTTGTCTTGCTGCGGCTCTGGCAGCGAGCGGTGCGGATCTCCTTGAACCTCGCGCTGGGTCGCCTCGATCGAGGCCATCGCGAGGCGCTGGGGGCCGAGGACATCGCGATAGAATTCTCGGTGAATGACCCGGTGCTGGTCCCCTGGGCCATTCGCGCCGTCGAGGCGCATCTCGCCACGGGCCACCTAGGTGACGCCGAGAGAGTGACCCAGTGGCTCTTAGAGGTCGCCCAAAATCGCTCCCAGGCCCAGTCCTACGCCATGGTCAAGATCGCACAGGCCGCCCTGGCGCAAAGCTCAGGCAACCTTGTCAGGGCTGAAAAACATTGCGAAGAGGCGCGCGAGGCGTTGCGCGATTCGAATCTCGTGATAGCGCGGCTGACGTGTGATATCCGCCTGGCCAGGGTGCTTTGGCAACAAAGGGCGTCGGAGGCGGCCCGACAAATTCTCGTGGCAACAATTGATACCGCGGAGACTTGCGGCGCCGAGCATCTGCGCATCGAGGCCGCCCGCCTCCTCGGGCAGATGGGACGGCGTCGATCCAAGGGGCGAAATCCGTTCTTGACCCCCCAGGAGAAAAGGGTCGCCGAGCTAGCCGCCAACGGCCTAACAAATCTTCAAATCGCCAGGTCGCTGGTGATCTCGATCAAAACCGTGGACGCTCACATTCAGCACGTCTTTGCCAAGCTCGGCGTTCATTCGCGGCGCGAACTCCAAGGCGCGCTTGATGCCGCGAACCAGAGCAAACCAGAGCGCTGAGAGACCTCGCCCGCGGCGAGCCCACAAGCCAGGGCCGGCCAGGGGTCCGTTGGGCCCAGCACCCCGCGCGACACGACTCTCCAAGAGGGCGCTCGCCAGACTTTCCGGCTTCGCCGTGACCGCAATGGGCAGCCAAACCCAGCGGCGCCGCCGCGAGCCAGTTGCCTGGTCGCAGAGGCGCCGCAGTAATATGTCGCCCCGGCCAACTGGAGCGAGGCCACCGGGCTAGGTTTCGCCGACCACCGGATTCGCCAAGGTCGTGGCACCCATCGAGCCGTAGAAGGTGGCGTCTCCGAAGTTGAAGACTCCGCCGTCCGAGGCGACCAGC
>JAJYGZ010000085.1 GCA_021790495.1 Actinomycetes bacterium | reverse complement strand
TACCGGGACGATCACCTCCGATACCGGCTCGGCACAAGTTCTCGACACTACCTTTGCTTTGGGGTCGCTAGTTCGCCACAGCGTAAAGATGACCCAGGGCCACTTTACGGTGGGACAACTAGCCACCGGAGTGGTCGATGCCGCACGGCGATCGGCAATCCGACGAAACCACACCGGCACTCACCTTGCCCACTGGGCATTGCGCGAAGTGCTCGGTTCCCACGTCAAGCAGCAGGGCTCCCTGGTCGCGCCAGATCGTCTCAGGTTTGACTTTTTCCACTGGGGACAGGTGAGCCGAGAAGAGCTGAGCCGGGTAGAGGCGCTCGTCAACGTGGCGATTTTCGATGACGAGAAGGTGGTGACCGAAGAGACCTCGAAGTCGCGAGCGATGGACATGGGCGCAATCGCGTTTTTTGGCGACAAGTACGGCGACAAGGTTCGCGTGGTGAAAGCAGGCAGCCATTCGCTCGAATTCTGTGGAGGAACCCACGTGGGACACCTCGGGGCGATTGGGCTATTCGTGGTGGTATCTGAAACCTCGATCGGAGCCAATACTCGCCGTATCGAAGCGCTGACCGGGCCCGAGGCGCTCCGGTATCTAATGAGGAGATCCGAGTCCCTCGGTGAGATCGGAGCTTTGCTCTCGATTTCCGATGCGGAGATACCGGCTCGGATCACCGCAATGCGCGCCAAGGAGAAGGAGCTTATCGAGACTCTTCGGTCCTATGAATCCCAGAAGGCGGCATCGCTAGCGGCGGAGCTTTATAGCAGGCGGGTGAACGGGATGGTCGTTGAACGGATCGACGTCCAGGGAGCGGCCCAGCTTAAAGACGTCGTAGCGGCGCTGCGAGCCAAGGATGGCATCGAAATCGTGGTTTTGGTATCGGTGATGGAGGGCTCCAAGGCGTCGATAGTTGCAGCCAATTCCAAAGCGCGACCCATCGACGTGTCGGCGCTGATCGAAGAGTCGGCCAAGCTCTTGGGCGGCGGAGTTGGCCGCAATCCCGATTTCGCTCAGTCCGGTGGCAAGAACGTGGCTGGTGTGGATGCCGCGCTGGAACTGGTGCGGGCGAAGCTTGCCAGCGTCCACTGAAGTCCCCCGCAGTTTTGGGCTGAGAGGTCAACGATGCGAATAGTGGGCCTCGATCTAGGGAAAAAGCGCGTCGGCATGGCTATGGCCAGTAGCGGAGTTGACGTGGTAGTTCCGCTCGAACCATTTGTGGTGGCAGCCGAGCTAAAGAGTGAACTGGGCAAATTATGCGACCGAATCCAAGAGTACGATCCCGACCTCGTCGTTATTGGAGATCCAATCAGCCTCGACGGTTCTAGGGGTATCGCGTCTAGGGGGGTCAGGCAGATTGCGGAGTTGCTCTCGGGCAAGCTTGGAGTTCGCGTGGTGTTGGTAGACGAGCGCCTCACCTCTCGAGAAGCCACAAGTGTGCTCGCAGGTATAGGCGTCAAGGGCCGCGAATTGAGAAGAAAAGTAGACTCAAGTTCGGCGGTGGTAATTTTGACACACTACCTTGAATCGGGGAACTCAGTCGGCGAGTTGATCGGGGACTTGAACGACGGGGATCCAGGTCGCGCCTGACGGCGTGATTGGCCGGTTGTTTCCAGGAAAGATATATGCACTTCATTACCCAAGATTCGGATCTCTTTGACGACCAAGTCGAACCTGACAACTACGGCGGTGGACACTCTGCGCTGAAGGTCGTCTTAGCGATATTCGCTATCGGCGTTCTGCTGGTGGCGATACTGCTCGGCGTGGCATTTTATGAATATTCCCATGGGATATCTGGTTCGCCCAAGGGAGCCCCGGTTACATTTTCGGTCAAAGCGGGGGATGGATTCTCTTCGGTCGGCAAGCGACTGGCCGCCGAGAAAGTGCTTCGCTCCGCGATTTTTTACGACGTGTACGTCAAACTGCATCCGAGCTTTACGCTATTGCCGGGTTTTTACACCTTGCACAAGGATGAATCGGTCAAGGCGGTGCTCGGGGCCTTTAAGGCGGGCCCCAACGAATTCAAAGTCACCGTGGTGCCGGGTATGACGCTAGCGGAGATTGCCGCGCGGGTGGGTTCTCTGCCTGGCAATTCGGTCGCCAAGTTCGACGCGGCCTTGGCCCAAAAGGGTTATTCGAGTCCCTTCCTAGCTGGTAGGAGTTCCAATCTTGAGGGGCTGCTGTCGCCCGACACCTACTTTGTGCTTCCAGGCGAAAAAGACCATCAAGTCATCCAAGAGATGCTCACCCAAACTACGAAAGTCGCGCGCACGGCGGGCCTAATCGCGGGCTCGAATAATTTTGGGCTTTCCGGCTACCAGACTCTGGTGGTGGCCTCGCTGATACAAAGAGAGGCACTGCTCGCTGCGGACTACCCCAAGGTGGCAAGGGTTATCTACAATCGTCTCGGAGCCGGCATGAATCTCCAGTTCGATTCCACGGTTCTTTATGGATTGCATTTAACTGGAGGCTCGCCGACCTATGCCCAACTTGCATCGCCAAGCCCATATAACA
>JAJYGZ010000254.1 GCA_021790495.1 Actinomycetes bacterium | reverse complement strand
GTTGGGCGTGAAAACGAGCAACGTCAATGTCGTAGCCGAGCACCGGAATTTCAGCCAAGACCTCGTCAAGAAGCTGTTGTCTCAAAGCACGAATCTTGCCGTTGGAAAGTTCAACGCCGACCCCAAGCTCCGCAATGGTGATAGCAGCGACCGCGACGTCGTCGTCATCCAATATCACCTCGTCGAGGTCGGTCTCCGAGCGTTCGGCGTCGACGATAAAAGTCGTATCAAGAAGCAGGCGTCTCAGAAGCGATCCTTCAAAACCACAAACCCGCGCATTTCCTTTAGGCTCTCCGCCCACTTCGAGTCAGGCCCATTGCGTCTCAAAAGGGCCTTGACCCCTGAACCGTGACCACTAGCGACAGGCTCAAGGCGAGCGATTACCTTTCCTCTACGCACGATAGTGATCCGCTCCCCATGGTGTTCGACGGCATCGAGCAACTCCGCAAAGTTACGAGCCGCTTGGGTCGCACTAACTTCCTTCACGAAATCAGATTATCAGATTATTTGGTCTCCGCGACCCGTACGAATCGGATTGGTACCGATAACCGGCGCCTGCGACCTGAGACTGCTGGTGTCAAAGACCTAAGGGTCGGAGGTCTACTCATCACCACTAGCACCACGGCCACTACTCCTCCCGGGCGTTCAGCCTTCTTCTTCTGAATGACCGAGGTTCAACGCGACCGGTCCTTGCTCGGAGAACCATGAAAGTCCTACCAAAAACCAATACCTTGCCTAGAGCAACTCAGCCAGCACTTTGCGCGGATGCCTCATCATGGGGATCCCGAAAGTTGATCGAGCTGCTGCGGCTCCCAGCCTTTCATATGGCCAGATCGTGAAGCTAAAGGGCGGAGGTGGAATCTGACGATCCACTAGGCGGACAAGAGCTGGATGGGCTCGCGCACCCCAGGTGCTGACCCCGCGGCTCCCCTAGGAGGTTTCCGTAACGATGCAAAAGTCGACCTCGACCCTGCAGCGTCGACGCGTCCAACCGCCTCTGGAGCTCTGAGGTCGGAATCCGATCTTCGGACCATGCCGAATTTCTGAGGATTTGACCCGGGTACACCATAAGCCGTACCAAGTACCGGGCAGCGACCCACGTCCCGGATCATCGCCCTTTTGCTGGGAGCTCATCTTATCGAGCAGTTCAAGGAGCTCCGGTAAGGCTTCGCGGTCCTTTGGGCCCACTCCGTTGAAGCGACGGTGTCACCAAGTCCGGCAACCCGGATCGTTGTTCCCGCGATAGCGAGAGGACGGGCGGGGCGACCAAATCCTGGCATTTCCACTTGCGGTCATCTTTGGCGGGAATATCTCTCAGCAGATCAAGGCCACCGGCATCGGTCCGCTAAGTGGAAATCTCTACGTCGATGAGAAATTGCGCGTCTGGTTATAACGGTAACCTGGCAGCTTCTGCATCACAAAGCCCTTCGACGCGGAGACGCGCGTTGAGTTCGCCCATCGCTGCCGCCAGCCGTTCAAACTTCGACTTGGACCGCAATGTTAAGCGGTCAAAATCCTTAGTGAGGCGGGTCGCCCCCTATGCTTGAGCACCAATTCGACCCACCATCGGGTACTCGACACCGTGACGGTCATGGACTTCAATCAGGCGGACAATGTCGAGGTTAGGGGTATCGTTCGAAGAGCTCTTCAAACGTCACCCCAGCAACACGTTCGGCCTCAATTTCGCCAAGCCATGCAAGAACTTTTTCTTTGGTGTCGAGCCGACGACCATCCCGTAGCACTGTCACGTCATCCGCCGCAGGAGGGCCCACATTCACCTTTATCGCTGCCACCCACTCATGGCCACTAAGCATCGACATCGACGGGGCGTCATGCACAGCATGGATTTTAGCTGGCACGACCGCAGCAACTAAACACCAAGGTATGGAGTCGCCGCACAAATATCTCCAAGGTTGGACAAATCGCACCGTAGTCTCGACCAATGGTGGTGGTCCGGTCTGTGGCTCGCATGCGACTCGCACCTTTACGGCTCGATGTAACAAGCCCGTTCTAAAATTGCCCCGTGCGTCTCGCTTGCCTTGAGGAATCTTACGATGATGACTATTACTGGATTGCTGCCGTCCTCTGCACCCCGGAGCAATTTGTCGATCTGAATCACGGCCTTTCGGAGATTGTCAACGAATTCACCGCTAGGAAGCAGTTGGATGAGCCCATCGAGGCGCATGCACATCCGATCTATCAAGATATCGAACGTTGGAGCCGAGACCATGAGACACCTGAGCAAAGACACGAACTGCTGCGTGCCTCCTACGGTGCAATTGCCACATCAGCAACTCAGCGCCGACCTGGCGGCCCGCCGTGGAAGTAGAAGATTTTGTGAGTGGCCGGTTGCGCTTGAGTGGCCAGTGAGTGAGAATATGTGGGTCCGGCTCGGTTGGACACCGGTATCTCTGTAGTGCTGCTGAGCCTGTGTGCCAGCATGGTGGTGGAGCGCTTCCACGAGGAACCGTGGATTGTTGTCGTAGAGCACGAGCGACAGGAGAGAGAGATCGGAA
>JAJYGZ010000091.1 GCA_021790495.1 Actinomycetes bacterium | reverse complement strand
TGAACGAAGGCGGGTGTGACGCGCGTTGGTTGCCCTTGGGCGACGCGTGCGGTGTTTCTGCCTTTCGAGGTCGGCCTGGGACGTCGCGGATCCCAAACTAGGTGCCCCTCCGTCGCCGCAATCTTTATCGCCGGGCGACCCATCCCTGGTGGGGTTGATACCGGCGCATCTGGGCTGAGAGGCATCAAGAGAACGGGCGGGTTTGGCTGACTATCCCTCGACGTTTCGCTCAAATACCTGGGCATGGAAGAGGTCGCTATAAACGCCGTTTTTTTCCAATAGGACGCTGTGCGTTCCGGTCTCGACGATGGCTCCGTCTTTGACCACCAGAATCTGGTCAGCAGCCAGAATCGTCGAGAGGCGATGCGCTATGACTATCGAGGTTCGCGCGGATAGGAGCTGAGACAGCGCCTCCTGTACCGCAGATTCATTCTCCGTGTCGAGATGCGAAGTTGCTTCGTCGAGAATCACGATGCGGGGACGCTTCAGAAATACCCGAGCAATGGCGATTCGCTGGCGCTCGCCCCCCGAGAGACGATATCCGCGTTCGCCAACCACGGTATCAAACCCATCGGGCAGCTCTTGTATTAGCGGGAAAATCTGAGCCGCCTTTGTCGCGTCGATCAATTCGTCAAACGTCGCGCTTGGTCGCGCATATAGAAGGTTCGCTGCGATCGAATCGTGGAAGAGGTGGGGATCTTGGCTCACCACTCCTATGTTGGCCGCTAGATCCGCGAGCCGAACATCGCGGATGTCGGTGCCGTCGATGGTGATGTTGCCTGCGACCGGGTCATAGAGACGAGAAATCAGCGCTGCGATGGTTGTTTTGCCGGCGCCGGAATGGCCGACAAGCGCAGTCATAGTCCCCGCTTCGACTATGAAGTTGACATCGTGAAGCACCGTGGCTCCCTCGAATGAAACCGGGGTATCGGGCTGGGCGAACGGCGTGTCCACCTTGGGATATGCAAAGCTGACATGGTTAAATTGAACCTTGCCCGCGATTTGGGAGAGCGGGAGTGGACTTTCGGGATCGGCCACACTTGGTTGGATCGACAAGACCTCTGTGACGCGGTCAAAGGAGACCATCGCTTGCGCGAGGTTGACCCGAGAGGACGCGAGGTCCGTGATTGGAGCATACAGCCTGGTGGCATATTGCGACAGGGCCACCAATGTCCCGAAGCTGAGTGATCCCTTGATCGCCAATTGACCCCCGACAAGGTACACGACGATTGATCCAAGCCCGCCGATTAAGCCCAGAATGCCGAAGTAAGCGCGTCCGCTGAGTGCGAGGCGAACTCCGGCGTCGCGCACGGCTCCGGCTTGGGAACCATAGCGAGATTGCTCAGATTTGAGATTTCCGAAGAGTTTCACTAATAGCGCGCCCGATACGTTGAGCCTTTCGGTCGCGAAGCTCGACATCGTCGCGTTGGCCACCATCTGAGCACGAGCTAGAGGGGCGATTCGCTTACCCAATGTTCGATCGGCGACCACCAAGAGAGGAATCACTGCGAGCGCAATAAGCGTGACGGAAAGAGATAGTTTTACCATGACTGCCAACGTCAGGATCAAGGTTAGAACGTCGGAGAAAGCGCTCGAAGCAGTGGAGACCGACTGTTGCGCGCCAAGCACATCATTGTTTAGTCGCGACAAGATAGCCCCGGTCTGACTCTTGGTATAAAACGATATAGGTAGCTTTTGCAGGTGGGTAAAGAGCGAAACCCGAAGATCGTAGATCAAGCCCTCTCCAATTTTGGAGCCGATCCATCGTGATATTACCCCTGAGGCGGTCTGAGCCACGTTGAGGACCAGGGCTAACAGTACGAGTTCGTAAAGAAGGCTGGTCGATTTCTTCGGAATGGCGCTGTCGAGGATCGCTCTTAGGACTAACGGCGGGGCGAGGCCGACAATTGCCCCGACGCCGATGAAGGCGATGTAGATCGCCATCATCCGCTTGTACTTCGCGGCGAATGTCCATGCTCGGGCGACGGATTCGCGGGAGATTCCCTTGGGGGGATTTTCTAGATCTGCGCTGTGGCGCAGGTATCTCATGTTCTGCAACTCGGTAGCCCCGCTATCTTTTGTTTATCTAACATCCTTGCGCCGCAAAAATTCAAATCGGCGGTTCTTTGCGCTCGAGGCTGGATTTGAGACCAAGATGGGATTGAGATGACCGAATTTGAGGCGCTAGCCAGTTTTTATACCGTCGTTGACTCCAGGCGAGATGTTCGCTCAGAATTTACGGGTGGTGCTGTTGATCCCGACGCCTTGGTGAGGATCCTCGCTGCGGCTCACCGTGCTCCAAGTGTCGGAATGAGCCAGCCATGGGACTTTGTCATAGTGAAAAGCAGGACGACCCGGGCTCTGTTTCGTGACCACGTGGAAAGCGAGCGGGATAATTTCGCCGCGCTTTTGACCGAGGAGCGCAGCGAGACCTTTGCGGCGATCAAGATCGAGGGAATACTCGAGGCGACAATGGGAATTGTTGTGACGTATGACCCGAGCAGGGGTGGCGCTAGGGTGCT
>JAJYGZ010000311.1 GCA_021790495.1 Actinomycetes bacterium | reverse complement strand
AGTTAAAGTTCGGTCTATCTCTGGTTCGCTCAACTGTGCCAGCTCAGCTCCTAAAAAGTGCCCGGTCGCTATACGGCGTTTAGCGAATTTAGAGCTCGGTTCACGCGACGAGGCGTCGATGGCGGCAAGATGAGTCGGAGTCCGCGCTCCCCCTCGGATGCCGACTAGCCAAGATCCCACCGACACCGGAGCGTCGAAGAACCCCTTTGCCACTTCTACGGGAACGCGCGGATTTGTGGTTGCGAAATAGACGAGCCGTCCGAAGCCGTCCTCTCTGCGCTGGGCAAAGATGCCGCAGTCATCGTCGCTCCAGCAGAAACTGGTTTGTCCGAATCCCAGATCGACGTCTCCGTAGTCGAAGTTGCCTTGGCCAAGAGTCCTTGGCGTTCCGGCCAGAGGGTCATCCAAAAGGGTCGGCGCCAAGAATCCACTGGACGATGAGATGTAAGCGAGTTTTGTTCCGTCTCGCGAAAACCGGGGCTGGGATACCATCTCATGGTCGCCGCCAATGCTTCTCAGCAGGTTCCCGGCAAAATCGACGATCTTTATGCTCGACTGATACCATGGCATGGTCGAGTCGCGCCAAAAGCGAAAAGCCACCAACCCGAGCGTTGAGCTAATCGTCGGGTCTGCGACAAAGTGGTCGTTTGTTTTCGCGTCTCCTTCGAAGACACTCCTAAACTTCCAGGTGTTATCGACGCTCGCCTTGCCGAGCAGAATGGCTCGGTCGTTCACCGACGCCGCAAGGTATTTCCCGCTGGTTGAACTCGCCACCTGGCCAAGTGCTTCGCGGTCGATAAGAGGAGTGAAGCCACACGTCGCCAAATTTAATTTGCACAGGCGGCCATCACGGGTAATCGTTACCAATGATGCACCGTCTTCAATCCAGGCATGGGTGCCGCAGGTGCCCGGATAGCCGATGGCGATCTCGCTAGATCTGAAGATGCTCGTCTCGAGGTTCTCATCAATGTCATAAAGGTTGATGGAAGCGTCGTTTCCGGCCCGAGAGAGAAAGCTGATGGCGTTGGCGCCGGGGCGCCTCTGGAGATCCGCGAAGACTCGCGCTGGCGCCAGGGCGGCGATGTCGACTCCGTCGGTATTCATGGGAGGCTATCGCTGGAAAGTTCTAGAAGGGAAAGCCCGCGGATCGCTTCTATGACCGCGCTGTGGTCAAGCTGTGACCCGCCCGACGCTTCTACTGCGATGAGGAGCTGTCTCACCAACGCCGTGACTGGGAGCGCCACGCCGCTCGATCTTGCTATTTCGGCAACGATATCGAGGTCTTTTAGGTGAAGTTCCACCTTGAAGCCTGGCGTGTAGGAACGATTCAGCATCGCCTTGGCCTTGATCTCCAGAAGAGTTGACGCCGCCCGCCCGCCTCCGAGAGCCGCTAGCGCTTGGTCCATATCGACATCGGATCGCTCTAGGAGGGCTAGACCCTCAGCGATTGTAGCCAGAATTCCTGCCACCATGATTTGGTTGACGGCTTTGACAGCTTGGCCAGACCCCGGACCCCCGACGAGCCGTACCGACGAGGCGAGGGAATTGAAGATCGGCTCGGCCAATGCGAAAGCTTCCGGTTCCCCGCCACACATCACCGACAACGTACCAGCGATCGCGCCGGTATCGCCACCCGAGACTGGCGCATCGAGCACCATTACGCCCCGCTCCTTGCCCCGCCGGTGGATTTGGCGGGCGAGGTCGGGCGTCTCGGTACCCATGTCGACCAAGATCGTGCCCCCGCGCATCGATTCGAGCACTCCGCCGGTTTTCAACACCACCTGATCGGTAACCACAGGCGTAGGCAGCATGGTGATTACCGCATCCGACCAATGCGCCAATTCTGCCAAGCTTGCGGCTCCGATCGCGCCGAATTGGCGCAGCTCCTCGACCGGCGCCGCTGACCTGGAGGCCACCATGACTTCGAAACCGCTTGATACCAGGTTCTTGGCCATCGGTTTACCCATAAGGCCCAGGCCGATAAAGCCAATTCGGCTCGGTGGGCTTGTTTGATTCCTTTGAGCGAGATGTTCCAAGAGGCCTCCGATGCAAGATTGGTTAGGGACCTCCTAATCTTAGGGCGCCGAGCCGGGGAGCATAAGCGGAGCTGAGAGGTGATCCGCGTCGCCATTGAAGCGGCGCCCAGATGCGATCTTTCGTTTCAGTGTGCCGCTGGCTCGTTATTTTTGTGCAAACTGCGATTCATTCCTACTATTACCGCCAGGTTCTTACCTTCGACTTGTCCGGGATGTCTCAGTCGTCCAGACTCAGATTACCGGCGTAAATGGTGCGAGGCTTGGACCCGCTTGCGCGTGGTTCATGAAAAAATGCAGTTCGTTGCGGTGAAACATTGGCACCGAAATGCCGGATTGGGATCGCCGATTTCCCGAGATCCGAGCAACGATCCAAAACGCTGACCATCTACGGGTGTTGTGGTTATTTCTGGGCGATGGTGGCGTGACTGCCAAGATCGCAGCAATCGCTCGCCGGTTCGTGAGGGTTGTGGCCGAAAAGGTGTCGCTG
>JAJYGZ010000072.1 GCA_021790495.1 Actinomycetes bacterium | reverse complement strand
GACGCCGAAGGCTGCCCAGCTTGCGCTTTGTCCTAGCCCCAGCCCGAGCAGGCCGCCAGCCAGCGCCGCTCCAATATAAAGGCCTCTCCTCAGGCGAAGATAGGGCGTGCGTCTCAATAGGTTCGCCACTTGCCTGAACCTGCCGGTTCTACGCAATCGAACCGGGGCCGTATTGCTCTTGGCCATGGTCGCAAGGCCTCCCTAGCTAAAGTGGGTTCCGTACCCATGTGCCTCTCTGCCACATCCGAGGATTATTGCATACCGGCAAAGCTCCAAGACCGAAACGCTGCCGCGCATCTTCAGGTGTCACGGGCATCGGCATCTGAATCATAGCAAAGCGCGACGCCCCAGCGGCGTTCTGCGCCACTGAACAAGGTTGATGCACTGTAGCTGCGCGGGCGCGAAATGGCTCCGCTTGTTGCGATCGAAACCGAATCCGGATTCGGCGGATGGCCGTGGTTGGTAGCGACGTCCCATTTCAAACCAGGGCGCGGTTAGGCCAATGGCACCATATCGCCTACGACAAAGGCCTCAAGATCGGATTTCAGTCGCTCGATCTGCCCGGGATCCGAAATCAGCGAGCCCACGGAATCAACCACATAAAAAGTGTCCACCACGTCGTCGCCCAGGGTTAGGACGGTCGCGAAAACAATACTTAGGCCGTGGCGCGCGAAGACATCGGTTAGGCCGTAAAGAAGGCCCACCGAGTCGGGCCCGCACACTTCGATCACCGTGGCGCGCTCCGAGGCATCCGGGTGCACCGTGACTTTTGGTACAAGTTTCGCGGACTCGGCCACCTTGCGGCGTCTCCGCGTCGAGACAATCCGCTCGGCAATTCTCTGACTCAACGACCCAGGTTCAGCAAAGGATCTCCGCAATTCGGCCTCGAAACGCACCCAGTTCGGCTCGCGCCCATGGGGAGCGACGACTCGCAAGCGCTCTAAAGCGACGCCGTTCTCGGAGCAACCCGCTGCCGACAATACGCTCATCCCCATCGCCGCGAGAGTTCCGGTCACCTTGGCGAAAAGTCCGACCTCGTCTCGGGCTACAACCCGAAGTTCGTCCCCACTGCAGTGCAGCTGCAATTCGCCGGAAAACTTCACCATCAATTCTCGTTCCGAGGTACTGGGGAAGGCGGAGCCCACTCGATCAGGCTCTCCTCGCATAAAAGCCAACGTTGCCTCGCACAACTCGTCAATCAACTCCTCCTTCCACAAGGACCAAGCGATCGGGCCCGTAGCCTTGGAATCGGCCTCGGTTAGAAAACGCAAAAGCTCCAGAGTGAGGGGGTCGACCAAAGTTCTAGCCACATCCGAGATGGTCTTGGGGTCAGAAACGTCCCTGCGAGTGGCCGTATCCGCAAGTAAAAGGTGGTTGCGAACCAGCCTCACAACTATCTCCACATCCCCGGGATCAAGGCCCATACGCGTCGCCATGGGGCGAGCAATACAAGCCCCTTCAACCGAATGGTCGGCTCCAAGACCTTTGCCAATGTCGTGGAGGAGCGCGGCCACCATCAACAGGTCCGGTCGCCTCACATTTCGGCGAAGTCGCCCAGCCGCTACGGCAGTCTCTATCAAGTGGCGGTCGACAGTATAGGTATGGTAGGCGTTTCGCTGCGGGAGATACCGTACATGACGCCACTCAGGCATGACTTTATCGAGCAATCCGTAGTGGTCCAACCGCTCAAGTACGGCGATTGCCGCATCTCCATGCGACAACAGACTCGTGAGTGCGGCAAACGTGGAAGACGACCATTTTTGTTCCGACGGTTCAAGCCTCACAGCCAAGAGTTCGAGCGCGTCGACGCAAACGCTGAGTCCCAAGTTCACCGAGGCCGATGCCATTTTGATGACCACTTGCGCGTCCAGACTTGCGACAACCGACGGATCCACGCAGATCTCGTGGCCGTGAGAGAAAAGTCCCGCCGGTATGCTTCCCCACTGGTCCGCTATCGGCCGGGAGTTCCGACGACCTTGCCGAACTCTGAAATTCTCCTCTAGAGCTCGCGAGATGTACCTGCCCGTCCCGGCCAGACGCATCATAAGTTCGTCCGCATCACACATGCCCAAAGTCTCGGCGACCCAATCCTGGTCTTGGAGAAAAAGGCGCGTTTGGGCGCGGCGCGAGCGCTGCTGGAGCAAGTTGCGAATAACGAGCAGAAGGCGACTGCTCTCCTCGATCGTCGAAAAATCCCCTAAATAGTCTGGTTCGCCTTGCGCAAGATGGCGCAAGTTGACCAAGTCTCTCAAGCCACCGTGCGACTCCTTTATATCCGGCTCAAGCAGGAATGCCAACTCGCCGGAGTCGACTCGGCGCCCCTCGGCTTGAGCCTTCATTATCACCCGATAACGATCCAGCCGGCTGACAAAACGATCGGCGATCTTGGTCTTGATCACATCAGCCGAGCGAGACTTGTCAAGAAGCATGCGGCCGCCGAAATAGAAGTCGGGGTCTAGGTAGCCCAGCACCACGTCGGCGTCGGTGACCGTGGGTTCCTCTCCACCCTGGTCGTAGCACGCCG
>JAJYGZ010000238.1 GCA_021790495.1 Actinomycetes bacterium | reverse complement strand
GCATCGTAGAAAAGCCGCGTACGGCCGATGCGCCTTCCGATCTCGCGGTAACGGGAAGATACGTCTTTACTCCCGAGATCTTCGAAGCCATCGAAGCCACCACTACCGGGGTCAACGGCGAAATTCAGATTACCGACGCTATCCAGATCCTTCTGGGGTGGCAGGCCGCGTACGGGCTAATCACCTCGGAGCGCAGATACGACATCGGGAACAAGCTCGACTATCTTCGAGCGACGATTGAAATCGCGCTGCGACGAGCCGATCTCGGCGACGCACTTCGCGGGGTGCTCGCAGAAGTAGTTTCCAACGACGACAAGCTGCGCGAAGCGCTCGGAGCGTCGCACCTCGATTCCTAATACCGGTGCGACCCAAGGCGCCGCGCTGTGCCAGCGGCCTTGCAATGGCTAGATTCGAGACATGATGATCCCACTCTCTGAAGCACAGGACCACGTCCTAAGCCGCATTAACACCCTTCGCGCCGTGGCGTTGCCGATCGACGACTGCATTAGCCTGTGCACCTCAGCACCCTTGTTCGCCGAGGAAGCGATCCCGCCTTTTGACAACACAGCGGTCGACGGCTTCGCGATACGGATAGCCGACTTGACAGAGACGAACGGGACCGCCACCCGTCTTAGCGTCGCTGGCACAATCGCGGCGGGAGATCCGCCCCGAGCCATGGCGGGACCCGGATCAGCGCTACGGATTATGACCGGCGCGGTCATCCCAACCGGAGCCGACGCGGTTGTCATGGTCGAAGACACTGTTGAAGACGGTGACTTCATCACGCTGTCGCGCTCGATGGCGCCCGGAGAGAATATCAGGCGCAAGGGATCCGATATAGCGACGGGTTCGGCGCTCTTTCCCGAGAGGACCGCGCTTACGCCGGCGCACCTCGGCGTGCTAGCTTCGGTCGGTTACGCCAAAGTGCCGGTATATCGACGAGCTCGGGTCGGCGTCATCTCTACAGGCAGCGAACTCGTTGACGAGATCCGCCCGCTGGCGCCGGGCGAGATCCGCGACTCGAACCGCCATTCCCTGATGGCGATTCTTGCCAGCACCGGCGCCGAGGTCGTGGACCTCGGCGTGATAGCCGATGATCGCGATGCTCTTCGTGAAGCTTTCACGGCTGCGGCCGCCGAACTCGACGCAATCGTCACCTCGGGCGGAGTCAGCGTGGGAGATTTTGACTATACCAAGGCGGTACTCAGTGAAGTATCCGGGGGGCAGATGCGCTGGATGCAGATCGCGATCCGCCCCGCGAAGCCGTTTGCCTTCGGAACAATCGGAACCACTCCGGTCTTTGGACTGCCAGGCAATCCAGTCTCAGCCCTCGTGAGCTTCGAGCTATTTGTCCGCCCCTCAATCAAAAAGATGCATGGCTACACCGACATCTTCATCCCGTCGCTAAGAGCCAGGGCCACCAACGACTACTCGCGGCATCGCGATGGCAAAACCCACTTTGTGCGCGCCCTCCTCGGGGTCGAAGATACCGGCGAGCTGGTGGTGGCGTCTTTAGATAAGCAGGGCTCGCACATGCTGCACGAGATGTCGCGCGCAAATGCGCTGGTCATCACACCCGATGGCGATGGCTTTGGCTCCGGTGAACAGGTCATGGTGTTACAGCTCGGTCCGATGGTTGCCCAGCATCGACAGTGACCACGCCAGACGCCAAGCCTCGCCGAAGCGTTGCACCTAGCTCGCGCGATGCGATAGGATAACTCCACCATGGAAATCCGAACTCTACAGGACCCCTTCAAGCGGACAATCAAAGACCTGCGCATTTCCATTACCGACCGGTGCAACTTCCGCTGCCTGTACTGCATGCCCGCCGAAGGAATGCTTTGGGTGCCCCGCGAGGACGTTCTGACTTTTGAGGAGATCTACCGGATAGCACGCCTTTGCGTGGAAGGTTACGGCTTCACCGGGATTCGACTTACCGGTGGCGAACCCACGGTACGTGCCCAGCTCGCGCTCTTGGTTGAGAGATTGGCAACCCTAAAGGTGCCTGGCACGCAAGCGAGTGTCGACTTGGCCATGACCACCAACGGCGCAACGCTTTCGAGCCTGGCGCACGACTTGAAAAAGGCCGGCCTCAAGCGGATCAACATATCGCTCGACTCCCTGGACCGAGCCCGCTTTGCCGAGATGACGCGTCGCGACCAGCTTGACCGGGTGCTAAATGGCATAGAAGCCGCCAAGGACGCCGGATTCGATCCGGTCAAAATCAATGTTGTGGTGATGAACGGTTTGAACGACGACGAGGTGGTGGACTTCGCCGCTTTTGGCCGGGACCACAACGTGACGCCGCGCTTCATCGAATTCATGCCCCTTGATGCGGATGACGAGTGGAGCCTCAACAAGGTTGTTCCCTCCGACGATATCGTCGCCGCGATCTCCGAGAAGTTCCCGGTAGAGGAGATACCGCACGGTTCGGAGCCAGCGTCGCGCTACCGATACTTTGACGGCAAAGGCGAGTTCGGGGTAATCCCGACCGTGACCAAGCCCTTTTGTGCAAGCTGCGATCG
>JAJYGZ010000269.1 GCA_021790495.1 Actinomycetes bacterium | reverse complement strand
AGATCACCACGCGCGATCTCTTGGTGCGAGCGCACGCCAGGTTGACGGCTTCGACTAGAGCAGACGAACCGTCGTATAGAGAGGCATTGGTGATAGCCAAACCCGAAAGCCGTGAAACCATGGTCTGGTATTCGAAGAGCGCCTGAAGAACTCCTTGGGCTACTTCAGGCTGATAGGGCGTATAAGCCGTGACGAATTCGCCCCGTCCGCCCAGCGCTTTGGTCACGGAGTAGATGTCGTGGTCGTAAGCTCCGCCTCCGGCAAAACAGATGAGGTCTCTCGACGCGGGACGGTTCTTAGCTGCGTAGTTTTCGAACTCCTCGATTACCTCCACCTCGGAATGTCCATCGGGAAGTTCGAGACTGCGCGCCAGTTGCAAGGCTTGGGGTATCGAGGTGTAAAGCTCATCGAGACTCTCGAGCGATAGAAATTCCAGCATCGAAGAGATCTCGGCCGGAGTGTGTGGCGTAAAGCTTGACAAGGCGTTCCTTTCGTAAGCTAACCAGGCGGCGACATTCGTCGCGAGAAGTGGATTCAGGGCATCTTGCCAATGAAGGGAAGCGGAACGGTGACACCCTCGATGCTGCGCTCACCTGAGCGCAGCAGTACCGACTCCCCCACCGGGAGACCGCCATCGACAAGACAGATTGCGATACCTACACCCAGTACCGGCGAAAAGTTGCCGCTCGTGGCAAAGCCTCTCTCATTCCCCTCAAAGATTAAGCGCATTCCCTCGCGCATCGGCTGGCGCGTGAGTCCTTTCACGCCTACAGCGAGCCGGCTGGGACCGCGCTTTAGTTCTTCGACCAACGCTTGGCGGCCGATAAAGTCCCCTTTGTCCATCGAGACAACCCAGCCTAGGCCGGCTTGATAAGGGGTAATTCCTTGGCCGAGTTCGTGCCCGTGCAGCGGGAGACCAGCCTCAAGCCGAAGAGTATCCCGGGCGCCAAGACCCGCCGGCGTGACTCCGGCCGCTACGAGACGATCGAACAATTCCGCAGCGCGCGAATTTGGAACGGCGATCTCCACGCCGTCTTCGCCGGTATAGCCGGTCCCGGCCACGACAACGTCGACGCCAGCAAACTTGAGCTCCGCGACCCTAAAGTGCCTTACCGCAGCGGCTTCGGGAAAGAATTCCCCCAGGCGCGCGCGTGCATTGGGACCCTGGATTGCCAAGATTGAACGCGAAGCAGTGACATCGATACCGCCGATCGATGATCTCACCGACGCCGTATTTGATGCGTTGGGCATTACGTCGAAGCGCTCTGGAGACACCCACCACACGATGATATCGTCCACGACCGACCCGTCGAGGCCAAGATGATGAGTGTATTGCGCGCGACCTGGAGCTATCTTGTTGAGATCATTGGTAAAGCTACGTTGCAAGACCTCAAAGGAGTCGGGACCGCTGATAGCGACAGTTCCAAGATGTGAAACATCAAAAACCACCGAGTCACGTCGGCAGGCCATGTGCTCGGAAAGGGTTCCGCCGGGGTAAGACAAGGGCATCTCCCACCCGCCAAATGGAACCATCTTGGCGCCGAGTTCGCGGTGACGGGAGTTAAGAAAACTGTGCTTTAGATCCACGTGAAAGACATTAGCTCAGTGCCGCGTGAAAAGCATCGTTGGCGTCCAAGCCAACAAGAAAATACCGATGGAGAAAATAGTTACTTGGCTTGAGCCCGCGGAGCGGCGATGTTTGGCTCCTCGGCAGCCCCTAGCTCGGCATTGCGAAAGGCGTCAATCGAGATAATCTCGTTCTCAAGCTCAGCCTTGATATCGCTGAGCGAAAGAACCATCCCAAAGACCATTTGATTGCCGCGCAAGAGGTCCACCAAGTTGTCTTCGTCGCGCGCCAGCACTGACTTGGACTCTCCAAAGAACACCAGGCCAGCATTGGTCATTGTCATTCCCTCGATGCGATCGATCGATTCGACGGTTCGGCGCACCCCTTGAAGCGATAGACCGTTGTCGATGAGTCGCTTCACCAGCTTCAGTCGCATCAGGTCTTCGTAAGAGTAACGCCGTTGAGATCCACTGCCATGGGCATCCGCGATCGATGGACGAATCAGGTCCGTCCGCGCCCAGTAGTCAAGCTGGCGATAACTAATTCCCACAATCTTGGAGGCCTGCAAGCCGCTGTAGCTCGGATCTTTTGTTTTTTTCGACACGTCCAGGAAACCTTTTTCGAAATCGCAGAGAGGCCATAGCCTACTACATCTTTCGAACCGGAATTCTGCTCCCTTTACCTGAATTAGCTACAAATGAGTAATTACGTGAAAATAATGCCTTTGGAACGCTCGGGCTTAACCTCGAGCCAAGCAAATTGGGAGAATTTACGAGAAGTCCTCGGGAGTAATATTGTCTAGAAACTCACGGAACTCATCTATCACCTGGGGATCTTCCGTGGGGTCGCCGACGTTGTCCTCGAATACCTCTTCGTCCTGGACAACTACGCCTTCGCGCGCAATTAGCTCATCGCTCACGAAGATCGGCGCCTGGCTCCGGATTGCCAGGGCGACCGCGTCGGATG
>JAJYGZ010000052.1 GCA_021790495.1 Actinomycetes bacterium | reverse complement strand
TATTCGACGCCGCGTTCGATATTGGCTGCACCTATGTCGACATGGCGATGTCCCTCTCAAAACCTCACACGACGGATCCCTACACCAATACCGGCGTCATGCTCGGCGAATACCAGTTCGCGCAGACGGATCGCTGGAAACAAAAGAAGCTACTCGCACTGGTTGGAATGGGTGTCGAACCAGGGATGAGCGACGTCTTTGCGGCTTACGCCCAGAAACACCTCTTTGCGAGCATCTCCGAAATCGGCGTGCGTGATGGCGGGAACTTAGTGGTGGAAGGTTATGACTTCGCTCCGACTTTTTCGATCTGGACAACCATCGAAGAGTGCTTAAACCCGCCACTAATTTACGAGCGTGGACGGGGCTGGTTCACGACTGAACCATTTTCCGAGCCCGAAACCTTCGTCTTCCCAGAGGGAATAGGGCCGGTGGAGTGCGTAAACATCGAACACGAGGAGGTGGCGCTTATACCGCGATGGATCGATGCCGACCGGGTTACGTTCAAATATGGGCTCGGCGAAGAGTTCATCGCGGTGCTGAAAACCCTGCATAAATTAAAGCTCGATTCGCCCGTCAAAATCAGGGTCGGCGGGGTCATGGTTTCTCCCCGCGATGTGGTAGCGGCAGTCCTTCCGGATCCAACCTCACTCGGACCGCTAATGAAAGGCAAAACCTGCGCAGGTACTTTTGTGAAGGGAATCTCAAAGACCGGTGCGCCACGCGCCGTGTATTTGTATCACGTCGTCGACAACGAGGAGTGCATGGCTGCGTGGGGCTCTCAAGCGGTTGTGTGGCAAACAGCAATCAACCCCGTCATTGCGCTAGAACTGATCGCCGACAGGACTTGGAGCGGACACGGAGTCCTCGGACCAGAAGCCTTCGATCCAGATCCGTTCATGGAAAAGCTTATCCAGCACGGCACGCCGTATGGGATCCGCGAGGAGGAGACCTAATCTAGGAAAATAGCGCCGCGACGTACAATTGATCCTGGCCCAGGTGGCCCAAGTCTTCCAGTAACTCGATAAGGTCGGGGCCAAGCCCCGACCACCCGAAAGGAGCTCTCGATGAGCGAATCCAAGCAACAGGTCCTCAACTTTATCAACGGCACCGAGGTTCCGGCCGAGTCCGGGGCGACAAGCGACATAATCGATCCCGCGACGGGTGCGGTCTACGCTACCGCGCCGCTCTCGGGAGCTAGCGACATCGCGAATGCGACCAAGGCGGCCCAAGGCGCCTTTGAGCAGTGGAGTGAATCAACGCCGTCGGAGCGCTCGCTCGCGCTCTTTAGGATCGCAGACGCGATCGAGGCCAATGCCGACGAAATCGTGGAGATCGAGAGCAGAAACACCGGAAAGCCAATTGGACTGACTCTCTCTGAAGAGATCCCGCCGATGGTAGACCAAATACGGTTCTTTGGGGCAGCGGCGCGAAACCTCGAAGGGAAAAGTGCCGGCGAATACATGCGCGACCATACCTCGATGATACGGCGCGAACCGATTGGGGTGTGCGCCGCAGTCACACCATGGAACTACCCGATGATGATGGCGACGTGGAAGTGGGCTCCGGCAATCGCCGCCGGAAATACCATGGTTCTCAAGCCTTCCGATACGACCCCAATGTCGACAGTGCATATCGCCAAGCTGATGGCAGAGTACCTTCCCGCGGGGGTTATCAACATTGTCTGCGGCGAGCGCGACACCGGACGAGCCCTGGTTGAGAATCCGATCCCCCAAATGATATCGATTACGGGATCGGTTCGCGCCGGCATGGAAGTCGCAACTGCGGCGGCTCGCGATCTCAAGCGCGTGCACCTGGAACTCGGAGGCAATGCGCCGGTAATCGTCTTTGACGACGCCGACGTCGAAAAAGCCGCGGCGGGAATCGCCATCGCCGGATACTTCAACGCCGGACAAGACTGCACCGCAGCCGCGAGGGTTCTTGTCGGAGCCAGAATCTACGAGGATTTCGTCGCAGCCTTAACCGAGCAGGCAAAAGCGATGAGAACTGGAGCCCCAGCCGAAGAGCCTGACTTTGGACCGCTCAATAACGCCAACCAGCTGGCGCGGGTAAAGGGTCTCGTCGAGCGTCTTCCAGACCATGCCCGCGTCGAGACTGGCGGAATCCAAAAAGGCACTAACGGGTACTTTTTTGCGCCGACGGTGATTTCGAACCTTGTCCAGACCGACGAAATCGTCCAATCCGAGATCTTTGGACCGATAATCACCATTCAGAAGTTCCACACCGAAGCCGAGGCGCGCAGCAGCGCCAACGATGTTGAATACGGGCTTGCCTCCTCGGTATGGACCAAGGACCATGGCACCGCGATGAGGATGGCAAAGGCGCTCAACTTTGGCGCGGTTTGGATCAACACCCACATACCGATCGTGGCCGAGATGCCCCACGGCGGCTTCAAGCACTCGGGCTACGGCAAGGACCTCTCCATGTACGGGTTCGAGGACTACACCCGCATCAAGCACGTCATGAGCGCATACGAGTAGAAGGGGACACCTACCAGTGGCATCCACGATCGACAACGCGTC